>CALHBU010000381.1 GCA_937930655.1 uncultured Acidimicrobiales bacterium
CGTGGTGATCTTCACCACGTCATCAAAGCTGGCCCCACCAGCGGCCAACGCTGTCTGCAGATTCTTCATCACCTGCTCGGTCTGAGCAGCCAAATCGCCGGCGCCAACCACCTTCCCGTTCCCATCAACGGACACTTGGCCTGAAATATGCAGGGTTCGTTCGCCCCGGCTCGCCACCACGTGGGTGTAGGTCGGCGCATTGGACATGCCTTCGGGACGAATGTGTTCGATCTGAGCCATCGCTCACCCTTGCAAACGGCGAGGCTTGCCGCCAATGGCCCTACAGAACAGCGGCTGCCATCTCCGAAAGCTGGGCACCCATCTGCTCTTCGGTATCGTCATGCTCAGGCCGCACGACAACCCGATCAGCACCCGCCTCGGCGTAGGCCTCCATCAGAGAGCGGTCTGACGGCTGACCATAAATGGTGATGGTGATCGCCTTCGGGTCCCGACCAGCGTCAGTGGCCAAGCGATCGAGCTCGGCCCTGGCCTCCACCACCTGGTCGGGGGTCGCCCGATTCGGCAACCAGCCGTCGGCGTGGTCGACGACCCGTTGCAAAACGTTGGGCGCACTACCACCGATGATCACCGGCGGATACGGACTCTGGGCCGGCTTGGGAAAGCAACGAACAGGAGGGAAGTCGAAGTACTTGCCGTGATACTCGGCCTCGTCCTGGGTCCACAGCAGCTTCAGTACCTCGAGCGACTCCCTGGTCTGGCTCCAGCGGCGTGGAAAGTCGCCGCCCATGATCTCGGTCTCTTCCCGCAGCCAGCCGGTGCCGATGCCAAACAGGAACCGCCCGCCACTGTGGAAGTCGAGAGCCGCCACCTCCTTGGCCAGAACGAGTGGATTCCGTTCGGGCACCAGCGTGATAGCGGTGCCCAGTTTCAGCGTGGTGGTCACTGCCGATGCTCTGGCCAGGGCGATGTACGGGTCGGTGAAGTGGGAGTAGGTCTCGGGAATCTCGCCACCGGTCGCCGGAAACGGACTGGCCGAGGTGACCGGGACGACAGGGTGCTCGGCGTACCAGATCGAGTCGAAGCCCAACTCCTCAGCCGACCGGGCCATGAAGGCCGGGTCGATGGTGTAGGCGGGCAGCGGTATCGAGAGACCAATATCCATGGATCGACAGTAACCCAGGCCGCGACGGTCAGGCCTTGGACAGCGCGTCGGTGGCTGCGGCCACGATGTGTTGTGTATCGAGCCCGTACTTGTTGAACAGATAGGGGGTCGAGGCTCCCTCAGCAAACGTGTCGTTCACACCGACCCGCTGCATCGAGGCGTGCACGTTGTGGGTCTGCAACGCATGGGAGACCGCATCGCCAAGACCGCCGATGACCGAGTGGTTCTCGGCTGTCACGACCGCCCTGCATTGCTCGGCCAGTTGGCAGATCAACTCGCTATCCAACGGTTTGATGGTGTGGACGTTGACCACCGTCGCCTCAATCCCGGTAGAGGCCAACTGGTCGGCCGCCGCTTCGGCGTTGGCCACCATCAGGCCGGAGGCGAAGATGGCGACATCGCCACCGGAGCGAACCACCTGAGCCTTACCAATCTCCAAACCCCGAAGTGGAACATCGGGCGGCAGTTCAGCCGATGCCCGAAGGAGCCGCAGATACACCGGCCCATCGTGCTCGGCGGCAGCCCGAGCGGCCGACGCCATCTGTTCGGGGCCCGATGGCTCGATGACCGTCATGTTGGGGAGGGCCCGTATGAGAGCGATGTCGTCGATGGCCTGATGGGAAACGCCGAGCAGCGTGGTGAGCCCGGGCAGAAAGCCCACCAGCTTCACGTTGGTCTTCGGGTAGGCCACCTGCATCGCTACTTGGTCGTAGACCCGACGAGTCAGGAACACGCAGAACGAATGAACGAACGGTGTATCGCCCATGCGGGCCATGCCGGAGGCAACCCCGACCATGTTGGCTTCGGCAATCCCGGTCATCACAAAGCGCTCGGGGAACCGATCTCGAAACAGGTCGGTTTCGGTGCCGGGGGAGAGGTCGGCACAAAGGCAGACGATGTCCTCCCGCTCCTGCCCCAGCTCGACCAAGGCTTCGCCGTAGTACTTGGGAGCCGGACCGGTGCCTCGCTCGGCGGTGAAGTCACCGAGGTGTAGCTCGGTCGATTCGGTCTTGGTTGCATCGGACTGCGGTGCATCAGACATGTTCATGTCTCCAGTACGGCGAGGGCCCGCTCGGCCACATCAGGTGGCAGCACAAGCTGATGACTTCGTTGTCCTTCGAGAAAGTCGACGCCCTTGCCCACCAGGGTTGCGGCGTTGATGACCGTTGGCTGGTCGGCGACCGCCCGAGCGGCGTCGAAGGCGCCAACCAGAGCGATCATGTCGTTGCCGTCTATGTCGATGGTGTTCCACCCGAAGGCACCGAAACGATCGGTGGCCGAGGTAATGCCCGAGACATCGCGGGAGCTCCCCTCCACCTGCATGTCGTTGTCGTCGATGACCACACACAAATTGCCGAGGCCCCAGTGAGAAGCTGCGATGACCGCTTCCCAGATCTGGCCCTCCTGCAACTCGCCGTCACCCAGCACGATGTAGGAGCGGACCGGGCTCTTCCTCCGGCGAGCAGCGAGGGCCATGCCAACCGCCACCGAGAGCCCTTGGCCGAGCGAACCCGAGGTGGCCTCAACGACCGGACCCAAACGTTCAGACATGTTGATTTCCAACGCCGATCCATCGTCGCAGTAGGTGGCAAGCTCGTCGATCGAGAAGAACCCTCGCTCGGCCAGCGTGGCGTGAAACACCGCGGAGTTGTGGGCCATGGAGAGGATGAAGCGGTCTCGATCAGCCCACGCCGGGTCGGCCGGATCAAGGCGAAGTTCGTGGAAGAACAGGGCGGTGAGAAGATCGGCGGCACCGAGTCCCTGCTGCACATAGCCCTGACCCTGTCTGGCCACCATGCGAATGACATGGGTTCGGATGACCCGGGCCTGCTCTCGAAGAGCGGCGACCGACTCGTCATTCAAACTCGGCGGGGTACGGGTATGAGCCATGGCTGCAAGCTAGTAGCCCGGGCCCGAATGCTCTTCAATTCGTACCCCCGACAGGACTCGAACCTGCGACCGTTCGGGTAGAAACCGAATGCTCTAATCCAGCTGAGCTACGGGGGCGCAACGAGTATACGGCTCCCGTCTGCAGGCCGTCCCTAGTTGACGGCCGTGTCGCTCGACGTGCGAATGACGTCGCCAACGGCACAGGTGATGATGCCAGCGATGCCGGTATCGGCACTGGTGATGTCGGTTGTCACGTCAGAGCCGTCATCGACACTCTCGATCGTTTTGAGGCCGCTCGTGAGGCGTCGCCCGGTGCCGTCGGTGAAGGTGACGGTTACCCGGTAGTCCGATCGACCACCGGAGCGGTTCTCGATGAGCACGGTCGCGGTTGGGGCCCCATCGACGATGAGGCAGCTGCCGTCTTCGATGGAAACCTCGTTTCTGGCTTCGATCTGGTTTTCCTCGAACTCCCCGATGCTCTCCTCGAACTCATCGATGCCGTCGCTCACGGTGTTGGCGGTGCGGACGACGAAGACGGTGCAGGCTCCGAACATCAGCACAAGAAGGCCGAAGATCACCAGGAGGATGATCATCCCGGTCTTTGACGACTTGACCTCGGGTGGCGGCCCTGGATCGAAGCTCTGCTGTTGGGGAACCGGGATCGGTTGCGGTGTGGGCGCGGCTGGCGGAGGTGCGGCTGGCGGGGGTGTCGCAGCCGCTTCCTCGGCTGGCCAGTAGCGGCCATCGCTGCGCTGTCCCCATCCGTCAGGAGGCGGCCAGCTGTATTCCTTGCCGTCCCACGCGGTGTAGGTCTCGGTCATCGTTTCCCTCCCAGGTTGGCGACGGACGACAGCGTAGACGTGCCGTGACTGTGGTCACCTGACGTGCACCGATCGACCATCACTGATAATGAGCGCCCTCGGTGAGCATTCCAACACTTTCCGTGTCTTCAGGTTGGGTTTTCCAAAAAGATCTGCCTAGTGTCTTCACCGACGGAAGGCTTTCCTGGGGGCCAACAACCCAGGCGCGACGTGTACCCAGCCGGGCGGGAGCTTGCGGGAGCACGGAGAAGTACAGCGGATCGCCCACCGTAGCCAGGACCTCGAAGGTCCTTCTTTGCGCTATGCGACGGCGCGCCCAGGGGTCACGGGGCAGTGACATCCCTTTCCGCTTCGATGCTTCCCGTTCTCTGCTGCCGCGCCTCCCCTCTGTTGCTACTCGCCGTGCGCTCTATGTCACAGGCTGAGGTGAATGCGTGAAAAAACAAGATCGTGCGAAGAACAGAATTCGAAAAAGACTGACACAGACCATGGCGATGTTCCTTGCTGGAATGATCGCCCTGGTGGCTCTAAGCAGCGGCGCATCAGCGCTGGATAACGAACAAAAAGAGCCCGGCGGAGGGCACAGCGATCAGATCACCCGCCTCTACCGGACCGTGCTGGGCCGAGACGCCGACCCGGCCGGCCATGGTTTCTGGGCTGACCGCTTGGCCAACGGTGAACCGATCGCCAACATCGCCCAGCTGATGCTCGACAGTGCTGAGAACGAGCAAAACTCCAGCGGCGACCCCGTTATCGACGCCTACCGGTGGGCCCTCGACCGCGAGCCCGATGCCGATGGCTATGCCTACTGGTCCAGCCTCGACCCGATCGAGGCAGTGATCGCCATCTCCGACTCCGAGGAACATCGTCGTCTCACCGGCACGTCGGCTCCACCCCCGGTGGCCGAAACGTCCCTGCCACCCGGCTGGGTTGATGCCGGACATGGTGTTGCAGTTCCCCAGATCCTTCTCGACATTCGCTTCTGCGAGTCGCGGGACAACTACACCGCAGCCAACCCCCGCTCAACGGCCCGTGGCGCCTACCAGTTCCTCCGCACCAGCTGGGCCGCCTACGGCCATGCCGAGCGCTATGGCGTCTCCGAAGCCCATCTGGCCACACCGGCCCAGCAGGACGAAGCCGCCCTGCTCACCTGGGAACAGGACGGGACCCGGCCCTGGCGGGCCAGCCAACACTGTTGGGGCTGAAGTATTGGGGCTAGGTCTGCACGGCGGTTTGTAGAAGACTGCCGGAATGGCAGACGAACTCACCGGTCAGACAGTCGAGCTCCTCAGCGCTCTGATACAGAACGCCTGCGTCAACGATGGTTCGGCCGAGTCAGGCCAGGAAGTCCGCAACGCCGACCTTCTGGAGAACTTCCTGGAAGGCGCCGGGCTGCCGTTCGAGCGGTTCGAGCCAACCCCGGGCCGGGTTTCCCTCGTCTCCAAAATCGAAGGCTCCGACCCCAACGCCCCCAAACTCTGCCTCATGGGCCACACCGACGTGGTGCCGGTCAACGAAGAAGGCTGGACACGAGACCCCTTTGCCGGCGAGGTCGTCACCTCACTCGAAGGCATCGAGGAGGTCTGGGGGAGGGGAGCCGTTGACATGCTCAACATCACCTCGTCCATGGCGGTGGCCTATAGAGAGTTGGCCCGGTCGGACTTCCGGCCGACAGGCGACATCATCTACTTCGCCGTGGCCGATGAAGAGTCGGGCAGCGCCCACGGTGCCCGCTGGATGGCCGACAACCACGCCGATGTCATCAAGGCCGATTACGTCCTCACAGAGAACGGCGGACTCCATTCCGGTGGCGCCGAACGGCCCAGAATCGGCGTGACGGTAGGCGAGAAGGGAGTGGCCTGGCGCAAGCTCCGCATCAAGGGCGTGCCCGGCCACGGCTCAATGCCGTTCCGGAAAGACAACGCGCTCATTCAGGCGGCAGCTGTCATCCAGAAGCTGGCCGAGTACCAGCCTCCACCTCGCTTCCATGAGCTGTGGCGGACCCAGGTAGATGCTATGGGCCTTCCCGACGATCAAGCCGCCGTTCTTCTCGACGAGGCCCAGATCGACGCCGTACTGACCGAGATGCCCAACGTTGGTGCCGCCTCACATCTCTACTCGTGTGTGCACACCACGTTCTCAGCCAACGTGCTCGAGCTCGGTCCAGAAGCCAAGACCAATGTCATCCCCGACATCGTCGAACTCAACGTCGACATCCGCACCCTTCCCGGCGAGACCCCGGCCGACGTAACCGCTCATCTCAACGAGGCGCTCGGCGATCTGGCCGACAAGGTGGAGGTCGAGGTGATCATGAACGACATGTCGAGCATGAGTCGCATGGATACCCCGCTGTGGGACAGCCTGCAGAAGGCAGTCAACAAGCCAGTCTCAGGGGCCACCCTGTCGCCAACGCTGTCCGTTGGCTTCACCGACTCCCGTGTGTTCCGGGATCTCGGTTCGGTGGCCTACGGCGCAGGGTTGATGAGTCCTCAGCTTGATGGAGGCGAGTTCTCCAAGCGCTTCCACGGCAACGACGAGCGCATCGACGTTGAGTCCCTCAAGCTGAGTACCCAGCTGTGGCTCGACGTCACCAAGGACCTGATGAGCTAGCCAGTGAGCTAGACAGCCAGCCGAACCTCGAACCGGGCCCCGCCCAACGGGCTGTTGGTGCAAAGAGCGTCGCCCTGATGGGCCAACGCAACCTCCCGCACGATGGCCAGGCCAAGGCCAGACCCACCGGAGTCGCGCTCCCGAGACTCGTCGAGTCTGGTGAATCGTTGGAAGATGCGCTCCCGGTCCTTGGCTGGCACCCCGGCACCGTCGTCGTCCACCACCAGCACCCCATGGGTGCCTTCGTGATAAAGCGCCACCTCAACTCGGGAGGTGGCATGCCGGTTGGCGTTGGCCACCAGATTGCGAACCAGGGTTTGGATCTGGCGATGATCGCCCCGGATCCGCACCGGCTCGACGCTCTGCGTCGAAACCGGGTGAGCCCAGCCCCGCCCGGCTTCCTCCTGCACCAGGTCGTCGACGTCGATGTCGACTCGAGGGGCGGCCGAACCTTCATCCATCCTGCTCAACAGCAGAAGGTCATCGACCAGGTCGCTCAAACGGGCCTGCTCGCTCAACACTGACTCCGCCGTCTTCGGCCAGTCGTTCTCCGGCTCGGCCAGTCCGGCTTCCACTTCGGCTCGAATAACTGCGGCCGGCGTCCGTAGCTCGTGCGAAACATCGGACACGAACCTGCGCTGCCCCTCCGCACTGGCTTCCAGCCGGTCCAACATGCCGTTCATGGTCCTGGCCAGATGG
>CALHBU010000382.1 GCA_937930655.1 uncultured Acidimicrobiales bacterium
GTCGGAGGGGTGGCGGCTGGGACCGATCGGAAAGAGGGCGATGTGTCGCTTGCTCGCCTTGCTCGGAGGAAAGGAATGTGGCAGATGAAGCTGGTGCCGCTCGCATCGCTCTCGAGGGTGAGATCTCCGTCCATTAGTTCGACAAGGCTCTTCGTGATGGCCAAACCGAGCCCGGTCCCTTTGGTCGTATCACTCGCTCTGACCTGGCGGTACGGCTCGAACAGGGTCTCGACGGCCTCGGGAGGGATTCCCGTCCCGGTATCGGACACGACGAACGTCAGAGTGTGGCTTTCGCCCTGACGTTGCTCCGACGACGCCTGGGCCGAAACGGCAATGTCGATTCGGCCGCTGGCGGTGTACTTGATGGCGTTGGTGACCAGATTGACCAGGATCTGTCTCAGCCGATGTTCGTCTCCTAGGACGACGTGGGGGAGATTGGCGTCGATGTCGATTCCGAAGGCGAGGCCCTTCGCCCGCGCCGCAGCCAAATGGGACTGCCCCACCGCGTCGATCACTGCCGCCGGCGAGAACGGTTCGACCAGAAGATCCATTCGGTTGGCATCGATCTTGGAGAAGTCGAGCAGGCTGTCGATCATGACACGGAGAGCGGTTGCTTCCTGGGTGATTGACTCGACGTGCCGGTGCTCCATTCCGTTCAAGTTGGTCGACGACTGAAGGATTTCTGACAATCCGATAATGGCGTGAAGTGGGCTGCGGAGTTCATGGCTGAGGCCGGCAATGAACTGGGAACGACTCGCCAGAGCATCTTCCAGCTCACTATTGCGCTCTTTCTGCAGTCGACGAGCCTCGACTTCGGCATCGATGGGGCGGGCCGTGATGACGATGCCGCCGACATCAGGGTCGGCCAGACGGTTGATGGCGCCATAGGCCACCCAGCTGTAGTCGCCGGTCGGGCGTCGCAGCCGTACTTCTCCGCTCGTCGAGTGGCCGTTGCTGAGAAGATCGGCCAACTGCTGGGCTATCTGCGCTTCGTCGTCGGGGTGAACCAACTCGAAGAGATCGACTTTTTCCCAGAACTGGGGAACGTAGCCGAGGTCGCCTTTCACGCCCGCGCTGGTCCAGATTGGGAGACCGCTGGCGTCAACGACGGTGACGGTGTCCTGAATGTTCTCGATCAGTTTGCGGTAGCGACGCTCGTCGGAGCCGACTGATGCACCGTCGATGCTGTCCGAAGCCATGGTCCGTCTATCGACACCCAGGTTGCTGCAACTGAGCCATCGTTTGACTTCAGTGGGCCTCTGCCGACTGGAACCGGGTGTTCCCGTACGTACAAGGCGCCCTTCGCCGCCTACCGGTCGACGCTCGACCAGTGGTTCCGGCGCGCCTTCGTTGGGCCATGGTTCTGGTGCTTTTGTTTCACGGAGGCCTTCTGCTCTTTGGGTCTTTCCGAGGAACCTACGACGCCTATGTCCACATGTTTCTGGGGGATCAC
This sequence comes from uncultured Acidimicrobiales bacterium, assembly GCA_937930655.1. Taxonomy (GTDB): domain Bacteria; phylum Actinomycetota; class Acidimicrobiia; order Acidimicrobiales; family SZUA-35; genus JAHECQ01. The sequence goes on from CALHBU010000382.1 coordinate 1,454, forward strand.
TACGGGCGTGACTGGTTCTCGACCTGGGATCAGCGTTGGTACACCGGCTTCACAACGGTCTCCTACCCGCCGGGTACTCACTACTCATTGGCTGCCGTAGCCAAGGTCACCGGGGATCTTGAGTCGGCCTTCATCATTGTCCAGGTTGCGTCGCTGCTACTTCTGACCGTTGGCGTCTTTCGATTCAGCCGGCTGTGGGTCGACGACGAAGCCGCAGCCAACGCCGCATTGTTGCTGGCGACCTCTTCGGCCATTGCCGAAACAGTCCATCTCTACGGGCAGCTACCAACCACCTTCGCCCTCGCCTTCCTGCTCAACGCCCTTCCCTTCATCCAGCGATGGGTCTTTGAGGGCCGATTCGTTGATCTGGTCATGGGCACGATCACGCTGGCTGCCTGTACCGCTGGCCACCACGTGACCACACTTTTTGGTTCGGTCTTTTTCCTGGGCCCATTGTTGGTAGCTGGGTTGTTGCGTCACTCCCGCCTCCCTCGCCGAGGGGAGGAGGAGATCGGGGCGGTCTCGATCGGACGGGACAGCGTGCTTCCTTTGATCGCTCGAAGGATGCGCCGAATTCTTCCAGCTGTCGTACGGGGTTGTGTCCTGGCGCCGTGCCTGCTCACCGCACTGGTCGTTGTGGTGCTGCCGTATTGGCTGTGGAGTGGCTCCGACCCCATCAGTCAGATTCCGATTCCTCATGGCAGCCGGGCCAACTTTCTCGAGGATTTGAACATCGGGCTGATCTTCTTTCTCATTCCCTGGGGCGTCATGCTGGCCATCCTGCCCTATGCACTGGTGAGGGCGATCGCCGACCAAATGTGGCCGTTGGCGGCCTCGATCGGGCTGCTCTTTGTGCTCGGAACAGGTGGGACCACGCCTGTTCCCCGGCTGCTGCTTGGGCCGGCATTCGACATTTTGACGCTGGACCGCTTTACCTTTTGGGCCGCCATCCAGATTCTCCCGCTGGCCGGATTGTTCGTAAAAAGTCTGGAAAATGGCTCCATCGCAGCCTGGTTGCGACGAACAGGCGGCCCCCGGTTGGTGCGGTCGGCTCAGGCAAGTTTCGTTCTGTTGATCTTGTCGGTGGCTCTGTTCTCCGCCACGTTGTCTCGCTATCGACCGTTTCAGCCCGCGCCGATCGACCCCGATCCCGTCGTCGCGTTCATGGAGAAGGATCAGCACGAACGGTGGCGTTTCCTGACACTGGGGTTCGGCGATCAGATGGCGTGGCTGTCAGCCCAGACCACGGCCACACAGGTCGACGGCAACTACCACTCCGTTCGCCGGCTTCCTGAACTCACCTCGACATCGGTCGAACGACTGGAAGGGGCCAAGTACCGCGGCATTTCAGGCCTTGGGTCGCTCCAACAGTTCCTCGAGGTTCCGGAGAAATATCACCTCAAGTACGTCTTCTCCAACGACTCGTTCTACGACCCGTTGTTGCACTTTCTCGGATGGCAGTCGCTGGGTCCTCTGGAGAACGGGATTGTTGTGTGGGAGAAGGCCGACATCGAGCCGTTGCCAGCGGTTTTGCCCGTCCGGGAGGTAGCGCCATGGCAACGCACGCTGTGGGGAACGTTGCCGATCGGCATGATTGGATCTGCTCTCGTTCTTCTTTCGTGGTCTGCTCTTGGTCGACCCGGACTTCCGGCCGCGAATCCACGAGCCGATGAGGCCATTCTGATTGGCCCGTTGCGGCGGCTTGATCATCGCTTGCAACGTCGGGGAGCGCAGTTGGCCGAGTATGAGCTGCCGGGTGGCCGTTCCAGTCAGCGGTGGTCGCCGCGTGTTCTCGAACAGATCCGTGGTCGGCTCGAACGTCGAATTGATGGCCGGCGCCAGGCCCTCCGCCTGGCTGCGCTCGTGATTCTCTTCGGAGCGTTTCCTCTGGCTCAGTTGTTCACCGCGAGAACAGAGAGCCAACCGGACGACGTAGTCGAGGCGTACTTCGACCACCTGGACTTCAGGCGCTGGGAAGCGGCCTACGGTCTGCTCGATCCAGAGACCCGGCCTGGCTATGAGCTTTGGCGGCTTCAGCTTTCGGTCACCGGTGGTGTGGTTGCCAGCTATGCCAAACTGGACCAGCTGGAAACCAATGTCATCGACGACGATGGCGAGCATGCCTCAGTGCGGGCCGAGCTGCGCTATCTGACTGCGCTGGACTGGTACCCCGTTGCACGAGAGGTGGCGCTCACCAAGGTCGGAGAGGACTGGCGGATCCTGGCTGATGAGCCCGACCTTTCCCGTCCCCCCGACCAACTCGTTCGCCGCTCGACAGTGGACTTCGCCATTCAGGGGCGTCGTCGAGTCACGTCCCTCACCAGTGAACTTGCCGATATCCAGGACCGCCCGGAGCTGGTTGTTCTGGACGCCGTACTCGTGGAGCGTGACGGACTCCCGGTGGTAGTTGGCGAAGTTCTGAACATCGATGTCGACCCGGCTGATGTGACGCTCACCGCAGTCCTCCGAAACGCCGACGGCGAGGCCATCGCCAAATACAACGCCACCGATCACTTTCTGCGCCGCTTGAATCCCCGGGAATCGAGTCCCTTCAGAATCGAGTTCCAGGAGGTGGCGGCTGGGTCAGCCGTCGACTTTGATCCGCTCAGCGTGAGTCCGCTGAAGTTGACCGACGACATCGTGTCGGTCGAGGTGTACGCCAAGGCCGTGGTCACCGATAGAGGGCTGTATCGAGGCCTCCAACTCAACGACATCGCCGTTACCGAGTCGAGTGATGGCTCCTGGACTCTTGACGGGGAGATCAGAAACGACGGCATCGTGGAAGCCGTCGTCCCCATGGTGTTGATCAGCTATCTCGATGAGTCAGGTCGAGTTGGATGGGTCGAGCGACGCTACCTGGAGGCATCCATTCGGACTCAGCGCTCGGCGGAGTTCACCTTCGATCTTCCCGACCTGTCCGATCTTCGCCCCGTTCCCATCGACGTTCTGATCTACTCGAACGGGATTCTTCCAACCGGTGACCCGATGCGACGGCCCGCGGGCGTCGTCAACGCCCCCGGCGGCCATTTCGCTTCGATCCGGATCGATCTCGTCACCATGCTGTCTCCCGCCGACTCATGATGATGCGACGACGGGGCCGACGAGCCCGCAACAGAAGCAGGGCCCGTTTGCTGGTGCCAATCGCGCTGTTGGGAGTTGTGCTAACAGCTGTGTTGGCCGGGTGCTCGACCCCGGAGCAAACAGCATCTGCACAGCCGAAGGGAGGGATCGAGATCTCGGCCCCCGACTCGGTGCTGGCCGGGGAACCGTACGCAGTCGAGGTCCGGTCATCGGTGGGAGAACTGGCGTCGCTGGCTGTCGATGCTGGCTATGGCCCCGTCGTTCTGGAGCAGCAGTTGATTGATGGGGTGGCGAGTTTCGAGGTGCCGGAGGGAGCAGTGGCCGGTTCAGGCGTGGTGCGTCTGGACACCCGGGTCGGTTCCGTGAGGGCTCAGACGACCATCGATGTTCTGCCAGGACCGTCTGTCAACCCACTGGCTCTCTTTCTCGGCCCCCGCACGGTCCTGGCTGACGGCGTCGATTACTCGATGGTGGTGGCCGTCCCGGTGGATCGATTGGGTAACCCGACCGCCGATGGCACCGAGGTTTCCTTCACCATCAACCGCCCGTCGTCGTCAAGCTCTGATGAAGCTGTCCTCACCAGTGGTCTGCTTGCCTACCTTCGGATCGTGGGTGGAACCACCGCAGGCCGAACCACCGTTGCTGGATCTGTCGACGCCATCGACGGTCCAGAGCAGTCGTTTCTCCAAGTAGCGGGGTTGACGGCAGGCTTTGAGCTGAGTGTCGTTTCCGAGCTGCCGTCGGCCGATGGTTCGACGCTGTTCGAGGTCGAAACAGGCCACCTGGTTGATCGATTCGACAACCAGTTGCCAGATGGAACCCTGGTTTCCCTTGACCTGGAACTCTCGACTGGCGGCAGTCGTCGTCTCTGGAGCTCGACGATCGATGGGAAGGCCATTTTCGTGATCGAGGCACCTCCCGCACCGGTCGCCATGTCGCTAGTGGCCCTTGCCAGCGGTGGCGTCAGCGAGGAGTTGCTTCTCCGGTTCGAGCCAGCAGTGGCTCGTCTGATGGTGAAGGCGACCGAGCAGGTCGATGCTGATGAGCCGACATGGCTGATCGAAATCGGCCCGGTGGTCTCCAACCGGGGTGCCTACGTTGCCGATGGCACGCCGGCCGACGTCACCATTGACGGCGTGACCACCACCGTGCGGCTGGAGAACGGCAAAGGTTCGATTGCCGTTGGGTCCCAACCGGCATTGGTAGACGTGACGGTCCTGGGCGTTTCCGCCACCGTCGGAGTGGACCCGTGAGTGAGGTTCGTCCCGATAGGCGTCGGGCCGGGCTGGTGGTGGCCGAACGGAAATCGACGGAGATTGCCGAGCCAGGCGACCAGCTATCTCCCTCGGAATCCGAGGGTCTGACCGGTCGGTCGCGGACCAAACGTCACCTGCGCCTGGTGGTTGCCTTCGTTGTGCTCGGACTGGCGGCGGCGGCGCTGAGTCTCTCGGCGACGGTGTTGGCATCCCTGTCGCAGTCGGCCAACACCGAAGCCGTTTTCAATGATGCAGCTGAGCTCCCCGAGGAGTTGTTCGACGCCGTGATCTGGGCCCCCGACCCGGCTGACCTGCCTCGGCAGATGGAGCCTCTGACTCGGGTTGACGTAACCAACTCCTGGCTTCGGGCATGGGAGCAGTTGCGCATCGTGGCCGAGACAGGGGAGACGACCGGGGTCGAGGTCTACTTCTCCCATTCAGCTCGTTCGGGGGTGCTGGCTGCCGCATCGTCCTGGGAGGGACGCTCGGTTCGGCAAGTTGGGCACGATCTGCAGCTCACGTTCTATTCCGAGGATGGGCAGGTGATTGGGTTGACCGCCACCGAGAGTCGTCTCGTGCGTTCCGAGGAGCTAAATGGCCGGGAGTGGACCCAGGAAACGGTCGAGAGCTTCGAGGCCTTGCTGGTATTGGAGGACGGCAACTGGAGGATCCACCATCTGGTGAGACGCTCTGTCGAGGCCGGTCCTTGGATCGAGTCGACGCCACAGGAGTGAACCAGGGGAGCGAACCGCAGGTAGAGCGGTCGGGCAGAGGTGTGGTGTTTTCAGTTAGCCGGGCTGGACACGGTGAGTGTTCGACCTCTGAAACTGGCGATCAAGTTGTGGTTCTCGTCGCGAACATCAACATCGTGAATGGTGCTCCGGCCGGCCGCTCCCTGCGCGGTAGCGCTGGCTCTCAGGGTCTGGCCGATCATGGCCGGAGCCAGAAAGTCGACGGTGGCGCTGGTGGCCAACGCCTGTGAGCCGTCAGCTACCGCCGCGTTGGAGGCATAGGCCATAGCTGCATCGGCCAAAGTGAACAGGAGTCCGCCGTGGCAGACGCCGAGTCCGTTGACCATGTCAGCCCGGACGGTCATGATCGCCGTTGCTTCGCCGGACGAGACGTCGTGGATGGAGATGCCGAGAAGGTGCGCAGCGTGGTCCTCGGGGAACATGCCGGGATTCATGAACCACACGGTAGCTGTCATGCCTTCGGGTCAACGCGGTAACCTCGGTCCATGACACGTAACTTCAGTCTCACAGCGTCAGTTCTCGAGGTCTTGGACCGGGTTCGGCCAGCACCGTCGCTCAGCGCCCATTGCGATGGCCCGTGTGGTGTCTACGACCCGGCCAGCGCTCGGATCGCCGCTGAGGCGGTCAAGTCCATGACTCAGAAGCTCATCGATCTCGGTGATGCCAACGACCTGGCGGCCCAGAACACCCGCTCCCGCTACATCACCATCAAGGAAGAAGAGTCCGAGGAGTGCAAGCGTCAGCTGCTCATTCTGTGGACCGACTACTTCAAGCCACCGCACCTGGAGGACTATCCGGAGCTCCACACCATCTTCTGGAACGCGGCCAAGCAGTGCTCGGCTACCAAGACCTCAGTCGACGCCGCCGCCGCCGACGAGCTCATGGCCACCGTACAGAAGGTCCACGAGATCTTCTGGGCCAGCAAGGGACGTGACGTCCCCTGGTACACCGCTTCCTGAAGTCAGTCTTCTGGACCGAGTAACTGAACTTCTGGCCTGGGCGACGCGACGCCGCACTCGGTTCAGGGTCGAGGGACAATCGATGGTGCCGACCCTGCAGCCGGGCGAACACGTGCTGGTCGATCAAGCCTCACGGCCCGCGGTCGGCCAGTTGGCTGTGGTCAGACACCCTCATGAGCGACTGCTCATGGTCAAGCGAGTGAGCTCGGTTGCCGTCGACGGTTCGGTGGTGGTCGCTAGCGACCACG
>CALHBU010000383.1 GCA_937930655.1 uncultured Acidimicrobiales bacterium
GGAGCGGTTGTGGTTGTGGTCGTCGACTCCGGCGAGGTCTCCGCTGTCGTAGAGGTTGTCAGCTCGAGCGTGCTGAGCGGCTGTGAACTTCCTTCTCCTGTGCAGCCCGCCATCCACATGACCACACCAACAAGGAGGACACGAGATCTCGCCCGACCGGAGGTGCGTCTGACTCGCCTCTTCATCACGCCATCGACGGTACGGGATCACCGGCAACGCCAACAACGGGTCCTCCTCCCCTAGCTTCCTAGAAGGATCACCCTTTTCTTCAAACAAAGAATAATTCTTCTTGTAAGGTTGCAAACCCGAACACCTGTTCATAGAGTTGAACCACTCTCTTTCGAGAGCTCGAAGCTCACACTTCCCCCACAACGATCAGTCGAAGCGCCACGTACCCGGCCTTCGGCACGCACCTGGGAATGGAAGGGAGCGGCAGTGGATTCCGAGTCAGCGGTAGATGCGTCTGTAATAAACGAGTCGGCAGCAAACAGGTCACGCGCAGATCATCCTCCGTTGCATCGCACGCCGATCCGCAAGAATGCGCTGCCCCGCACCCTGGTCGAGCAGCTCATCTGTGTGGCCGAAACCCTGAAACAGTGCGACGTCTCCCAACTCGACAACGAGGCTGTGCACCTCACAACCGCGGCCGCCCGGACGGCCCAGCGATCGGCCGATGCGCTCATTGCTCGCCTGGCCCAACGAGCGGATCAGCTTGCCGCCACCAGCGAAGGCGCTTCGGCAAACGAAGCGCTCGCAAAAGGCGGACGTGTCTCGGCAGCAAAGGCCAGAAAAGAAGCAGCCCGAGGCCGAACTGCCGCCAAGCTCCCAAAGCTGGGGAAGGCACTCGACGATGGCGAAACCAGCGGCGAGCACGTCGATGCCGTTGCCCGTGCCCTGAAAGGTCTCAGCGACGACCAGCAGGCCACATTTCTCGACAACGACGACACCTTGGCCAGCGATGCAGCCCGACTTCCGGTCGACACATTCGGCGCCAAGGTTCGCCGGCTGGCCCGTCGGGCCAAGGCCGACGATGGCATGGCGACTCTTCAGGAGCAGCGAGCGGCGTCAGAGCTCAAACTCTGGAGAGGCAACGATGGCATGGGCCACTTCCACGGGTCTCTCGACCCTGAACGCTTCGCCGCCTTCGCCACCGCCATCGAGCGAGAAACCGCCAGCCTTGCTGCCTCGTCCGACACTATGGGCAACCGGAAGGGCCCGAATCTCAACGCCCAGGCCCTCACCGAGCTCGTCAGCCACGGCAATGGCCGGGCCGGTCGGGCTCACCTCACGATCATTCTCGACGGAGAGACCGCTAGCGACGGCCCCCACGATCAAACACTCTGCGAAACCGACGACGGCACACCGCTTCCGATCCAGACAGCGAACCGCTTGGCCTGCGATGCCATTCTCCGATCGGTCCGACTGGATGATCAGGGCGTACCACTCGATGTCGGTCGGCGATACCGGACCGCCACAGAACCCCAGTGGGTTGCCCTAAAGGCCATCTACCGAACCTGTGCCTGGCCCTCCTGCGACCGGCCGGTGAGCTGGTGTCAGGCTCACCACATTCACGAGTGGGACGAAGGAGGGGCAACCAACCTCGACAACCTGGTGCCCCTTTGCAACTCCCATCACCATGCAGTTCATGAAGGCCGGTGGTCGATCACCCTTTTGCCCGACCGAACGCTCGTGGTCAGGCAACCCTCCGGCGAGTGTTGGGACAAGAGTTGGCCAGACCGGTCCCGATCAAGATCCGAAGCCGACCCGCCTCCAAAACCTCCGCCGACTCCCGGCGGAATGTCGTAGCCTGTCGCCATGACTGATGCCGCGCAAGAGGGTCGGATGAAAGAAATCGACTTCTGGGTCGACCCCATTTGACCATGGTGCTGGGTGACGGCCAGGTGGGTCGTCAGTATCGCCGAAGAGCGGAATCTCAAGATCAATTGGAAGTCGATCAGCCTTCTCGTCAAGAACGAGCCCACCGAGGACAGTCCGTTCTTCGAACCGGTCACTCGCACTCACGGACTTCTTCGGGTAATGGAATCGGTGCGAGCTGCGGAGGGCGACGAAGCTATCGGCGCCCTCTACTTCGAGTACGGAGCTCGCATTCATCACGACCAAGCCCTCGACTTCGATCCGGCCGATGCGCTAGCCGCTGTCGGCCTTGACACCTCGCACGCTGCGGCGTTCGAGGATGCATCGTTCGACACCGCCATTCAAGCATCAATGGATGATGGCCTTGGTCTGACCGGCACCGACGTTGGTACGCCGATCATCGCAACCACCAACAGCGATGGGAAGCGGGTTGCGTACTTCGGCCCAGTAATCACCAGGGTTCCTGAAGGCGAAAAGGCCCTCAAGCTGTGGGACGCACTCGACGCCATGATGGACATCGACGGCTTTTGGGAACTCAAGCGAACCCGCACCGAAGGCCCAGAATTCGGCGACCGCCCTTAAAGCACTTAGCATCCGGCCATGGAGCCCTTCCTCGATGGCGTCACGGTGCTGGATTTCACGCAGTACCTGGCCGGGCCGGCGTGTACCCGCCTGTTGGCTGAGCTGGGCGCCGATGTCATCAAGGTCGAGGCGGCACCAGCCGGCGATCCCACCAGAGACAGAGAACCAAAGGTCGATGGCAGGGCTGGGCTGTATGTGCAGCAGAATCGGGGAAAGCGGAGCCTGGCCGTCGACCTGCGCAGTGCCGAAGGCCTGGCGCTGATCAAAGAGCTCGTGGCCAAGGTCGACATCGTTGTCGAGAACGCCACCCCGGGAGTCATGGACCGTAAAGGGCTCGGCTATGAGGATCTCAAGGCCATCAACCCCGGCATCATCATGGCGTCGATCTCCGGCTTCGGTCAGTACGGCCCCTACCGGGAGCGGAAATCGTTCGACTTCATCGCCCAGGCCATGTCGGGAATGATGCACATGACCGGCGAGCCCGACGGACCGCCGTACTTTGTCGGTGTTGGTTTGGCCGACACCAATGCCGGAGTCCATGCCTTCGCTGGCATTGGTTATGCCCTCCTTAGACGTGACCGGACCGGCAAGGGCGCCCACATCGACGTGGCCATGACCGACGCCATGTTCCACATGCACGAGTTCGCGGTGCAAGCATCATCTCTCGGCGACATCGAGCCGCTCCGCCAAGGCCGGCACTACCAGCCCGCTTCTCCCGCCGGAACGTTCCAGTGCCCGGGCGGGTGGGTGGTGATTCTCTGCACCGATCAGCAGGTGCACTTTCTGTGGCAAGCGATGGGTCGGCCGGAGTTCGCTGATGACCCCCGCTTCGCCACCAACCCGCTCAGAGTCGAGCACCGAGACGTGCTGACCGATGCAATCGAATCATGGTTCGCCACCTTCGAGAATCCAGACGCCGTGGTGGAAGCCCTGGTGGATGCTGGTGTACCGGCCGGCAAGGTGATGTCTCCGGCTGACGCAGCCGACGATCCCCACTATCAGGCCCGGGGAACTGTCCGCCAGATCCACGACCCGCACCTCGGCACCTTCAATGCTCCGGGCTTTCCGATCAGATTCGACGGCGAGCCGGTTGAGCCGGCACTGGCCACTGCGACTCTGGGCGAGCACAACAGCGCCGTCCTGGCCGACCTGCTGGGGTGGACACCGGAGCAAATCGCACAGGCCGAGAGCAATGGCGTGCTGGTTTCCGGCGAGCGCTGACCTCAGCTGGCAATGAGCTCATCGCGACCCTGGCGGAAGAAGGCCACCGCATCGGCCAGGGGGTCGGTGGCTCCAAGAAGTTCTGACACCGGCAACAAAGCACCGGTGTAGCCGTCGGCGTTCCAAAAGGGATTGTCAGCCGCGATGTTGAGCCGATCGGGCCACCAGGCGCTGACGTACAAGTACGGCTCCGGTGTGTTGTGGTCACCCGGTGAAGCGCCCAACGATGCCCGCCGGTCCTCGTCACCAACCTCTATGGCAGTGTCGAAGTGACCAGGCCACAACTGCACCTCGGTGGGGTCGACCGAGGCCTCATCGGCTCGGATGACCTCGAGCGCCTTGGTCCCAAGACCCCACCACTGATCGAGAAACGAAACGACGTCCGCCGTTACCCCGAGGTCGGCATCGACATCGCCAACAGCGGGCGAGTCATGCTCGGCGGCAGTCTCGGCGTCGACCGGACCACCAAGAACGTCAGCCGCGGCCTGAAGCGTAGAGATAGGCGCCGTTGCGACTGCCGAGCCCTGTTGAAACTCAAGGGCGGTGCCGTTCACCCGAATTTGGTTCTCGACGCCATCGGCGCCGGGAAACGGCGGCGTGGCGAACCCGCCAGGGTGCCAGCGCAGACCGAATCGCTCGGTGGCCCGATACCGGGCCGGGGCGATGACATAGGTAGCGAGACGATGAAGGGCTTCTCGCTGGGCCGAGAAACCTGAGGGCAACGATGCCGGGAGCGTTGGCGAGCTGGACATGACAGCTTCAACCAGCCTCGCCAGTCGTTGATTCCGCAACCGGTTCGTGTGTGTTTGTAGGACTGTTCCTCTTTTTGGGGCGAACCAGAACGGCAAGGGCACCAAGCACCACGGCCATACCGGCGATTTGTAACCCGTTGACCGTTTCGCCTTCTAGGACCAGCGCAGCCAGAGCCACCGATACCACCGGGCTGAAGAGGGTCATCTCTGAGACCAACGACAGGGGCACTCGGGGATGGGCCCAATTCATGAGCACATGACCGGTGCCGGGGATGGCAACCATGGCTGGGATCCACCACCACTTGCCCTCGCCGACATCGAGGCTGCCGGAGAAGAGCAAAGCGACAGGCAGCATGACCAAGGAACTGATGATGAGCGAGAGCCCCTGATACTCAAAGGCGCCGAGCGAGGTCCGGGCCTGTTTCGAATACACGAAGTAGAGCGTCCATGTGACAAGACCACCGATGCCAAGCAGGTCGCCGGCCAACGACCACGATGGCGAGTCGGTCGAACCGAAGACAACGAGACCAACACCAGTGAGCGCAACCGCTGACAACATGAGCTCGATCGGCCGAACAACCTCACCGAACCGACGGGAGAAGAAGAGGAGCACCACAACCGGTTGGAGCGCAATCAACATGGTGGCGTTGGCAACCGTGGTCAGCTGAATGGATGAGAAGAAGAAGGCAACTTCGAGACCGAAGAACAGCCCTCCAGGTGTCGCTACCCGCAGCGACTCCAAAGTAACTCGCCCGCCGAAAGCGACAAACAGACCGACGTAGAGAACGGCCGCCACCCACACTCGGTGAAAGGCCAGGATTGGCCCCTCGATGGCTGCCGCCTTGGCCACCACACTGCCGACACCCATCAAGGTCACGGCAGCCGACACCGCACCCACCCCGATCCCTCTGCCGGACTCAGGTGGCGGCAGAGGCATCAGGGCAGGCTAGGCCGGGGCGGACTGCTCGGGAGACGTCGAAGTTGGAAGGCCCTCTAGCTCCAGCCCTGGTCTGACACCTTCTATCGGGCACACTGGTTCGATGGGCACCAGCCAAACTTCCGCCGCCGTTCCAGTTACCGCCGAGCACTTCGACGTACTCATCGTCGGAGCCGGGATCTCCGGTATCGGCGGGGCATACCACCTCCAGCAGCAGTGTCCGGACAAGAGCTACGTGGTTCTGGAGAGCCAGGACGGGTACGGCGGAACCTGGCGAACCCATACCTACCCCGGTATCCGTTCTGATAGCGACCTCTACACCTTCGGCTACCGCTTCAAGCCCTGGACCGGCGCCCCGATCGCCACCGCCGAAGAGATTCTCTCGTACATGGGCGAGGTCATCGACGAGAACGACCTCGAGAAACAGATCCGCTACGGACACACCATCACCAACGCCAGCTGGTCGAGCGATGAACAGTTATGGACGGTGCAGGCCGATGAGGCCGGACGCCAGCTTCTATTCACCTGCAACTTCCTCTACATGTGTCAGGGCTACTACCGCCATGCCGAGGGCTACACCCCTGATTGGCCGGGCATGGACAGCTTCAACGGCCAGATTGTGCACCCCATGCGGTGGCCCGAGGATCTCGACTACACGGACAAAAAGGTGGTGGTCATTGGATCTGGCGCCACCGCAGCCACCGTCATTCCAGCCATGGCCGACGACGCAGCGCACGTCACCATGCTCCAGCGGTCGCCAACGTTCTTCGCCACCGGCCGCAACCACAACGAGCTGGCTGAGAGCCTTCGGGAACTCGACATCCCGGACGAGTGGACCCACGAGATCGTCCGCCGCCGAATCCTGCTGGATCAGGCCAACATCACCACCATGGCCCGCCATCACCCCGAGGTGGTGAAGACCGAGCTGTTCAACGGGATCAAGGAGATCTTGGGCGAGGACTACGACCTCGATCCCCACTTCACCCCGGCCTATCGACCGTGGCGCCAACGAATCGCATTCGTTCCCGACGGGGACCTCTTCCACAGCATCGCCGACGGCAAAGCCTCGGTGGTCACCGATCACATCACGACCTTCTCCGAATCCGGCATCGAGCTGGAGTCGGGCGAGACCCTCGAAGCCGACATCATTGTCACCGCGACCGGTTTCAACCTGAACGTCCTGGGCGATATTGCGTTCACTATCGACGATCAGCCGTTGAACTTCGCCGACACCATCACCTATCGGGGGGCGATGTTCACCGGCATTCCCAACATGGCATGGGTCTTCGGCTACTTCCGGGCCAGCTGGACTCTTCGGGCCGACCTCCTGGCCGACCTTCTTTGTCGCCTTCTGAAGACCATGGACGACAAGGGCGCACGAATGGTGACGCCGCAGCTCCGTCCCGAGGATGACTCCATGACCCTCGCACCATGGGTCGATCCCGAGGACTTCAACCCGGGCTACATCACCCGCGGCCTGCATCTCCTACCCCAGCAGGGCGACGTCGAACCATGGCAACACACCCAGGACTACTGGACCGAGAAAGACACACTGCCGGAGATCTCACTCGACGATGGCACCCTCATGTACGGCCCACCTGCCCGGTAACGCGGGCGGACCGGCCGGCACGAGGCCAGCCGGTCCGTTCCCTCCCCGTTCCTACAACTACCGGGTCGAGACCACCAGGGTGGCCTCATCTCCCCCCGGGGTCTCAACCCGGTAGGAGTAGGACGTCTCTGCCGTAAGACCGAGATCGGTGAACCAACCATCGTTGTCGGTACCGATCTCTACGCCGTCACGGAAAATAGTGACCGGGCCAGACGGCTGCCAACGCAGCACGATCCGTTCCCGGCTCTGATAGGTCGAGGTCAGGTCAAGCTCATCGACCGGAGTGCCAATGGTCGAGGCCTCCACGCTGGCGGTGGCTCCAGCCGGAGTTTCGATGCGGTAGGAGTAGGTGGTGCCGGCGGTGAGTCCGGTGTCGGTGAACCAACCATCGTTGTCAGTACCGATCTCTACATCGTCACGGAAAATAGTGATCGGGCCAGACGGTTGCCAACGCAGCACGATCCGTTCCCGGTTCTGATAGGTGGAGGTCAAGGCGACAGGCTCGCTGGCTGGGAGCCGAGTTCCGATGACGCCCACCTCGGCCAACTGGAGCGAGTCGGCAACACCGTCGAAGTCGACTTCGATCCGGAGGTATCGGACGCTCTGATTGACATCGATGCTGAGCGTTCGCTTGGCTGCATGGGAACCAAGGCGGGTGTGTTCAGACACAAGCGGATCGGCCCGTAGAAGATCCCAGTCGTCGGTGGCGAACGGCACCGACGATGCCCACACGTGCACGTTCTTCATGTCCAGTCGCTCAGCATCGGTCCTGGCCCAGAGAATCACGTCGTTGACATCGCTCAAGGCTCCCAGATCGATATCGAGATGGGGGGTCTGCTCGGGCAGTGAGATGGCGAAGCCCGACGCAATCGAATCGTTGGTGCGGTAGTCGCCGTCGAGAGCGTTGGCCGCGGCGTCGAACGGCTGACCGCTTGTCGAGCTCAGCGATGCGGTGGCCTCCGGCAGAGCGGCCAGATTGTCTTCGGCGCAGAGTTTCACCACGCCACGTGCAGCCCGCTGCCCTGATTGAACGGCGTCGGTTCCGAGCCACAGGCAGTCATCGGCATCGACTTCGAGAGCCCATGGGCCAGCGGTTCCGCTGAAGTCGGGCTGGAACCATGGCACGAGCTGCCCGGTAGCCAAATCGACGGCGTAGACCGATCGGACATCGGTGTACTCATCGGTTCGGGTCTTGTCGACCTCTTCCCGGTTGATCTGTCCCCAGCAATGGCAGGCGATGAAGGCGATATCGCCAGCAACCTCGATGGCCTGGATGTCGCCGCCGCGCCCGCTGTTGGCTGCGTTGTAGCGGTTGGTGACATGCACCGAGAGCACATTCAGGTCGCTGTCGGCCACGATGAGTCGGTGACGCTGCCCGCCGATCAGGTAGCGATCACCGGCTACCTCAATGGCGCTGGCGAAGCTGTAGCTGCCCTGGCCGTAGTAGTACATACCGAAGCCAATGTCGTAGGCGCTCACCGAGCCGTCGCTGATCTCGACCATGGCGAAGGCTGCGGTTGCCACCGCGTCGACGGCGGTGAAGGTACCGCCGAACAGAATGCGGCCGTTGGCTTCGTCGGCTGCGATTTCCCAGACCGAACCACCGGTGACCCTCGGACTCCAGGCGGCATCGACAACGCCGGTAGCCAACGACACACGGGCCAAACGGTTGACGTCGACCTCGACGCCATCGGTGCCCGTGATCGACGTGAAGGAACCGCCGAGATACAACCACCCTCCTGATGCTTCCAGGGCATGGACCCGGGGCTGGCTGCCATCGGAGGTGGCAACACCGACGTTGAAGCTGGCGTCGAGATCACCTGTCACCGGATCGATGGCGGCAAACCCCGCCGCCGAGGTGTCGCCGTTGACGGAGGGAAACTCGCCGCCAACGAACAACCGATTGGCAGCAGGATCAGCGGCCAGGTCGAAGACCGACCAGGTCACTGCCGGGTCGAACGTTGGGAGCCACTCGCCGGTCTCGACATCGAACGATGCCAGGTAAGGCTGGGCATGGGACTGTGCACCGTTGGTGACTTCGAGGAACTTGCCTCCGGCCACCATGCTGTCGCCGACCTCGAGGAGGGCAAACACTGGCGAGTAGTACTGGAAATTGCCGGAACCAGGATCGAGCCCGTCGACGCCCCAGCTGTTCTGAGGGCGGGGGTCGAACATGGTCTCACCGGTTCCCACCGCACTCACCGATGGCGAGGCCACCAGGGTTGTGGCCATCAGCAAAAGCGCTAACAGTGGAAGGCGTAGCCGTGGCGCGTTCATTCCTCCGAAACGTACGGGTCGACACTCGTCGCCAACAGAGCAAGACCGTTCTCCCCCACTGGGCCTTCCGACCTATCTCCCTCGATGGCTTCAAGCTGTAGACGGCACCCGCTCGACGGCTACGGTTCTAAGCATGGACCACCGGAGCGAAATCTTCGGGTGGAAGATGTACGACTGGGCCTGGAGTGCCTTCAGCACCACCGTCACCACTGCCCTGCTCGGCCCCTATCTTCTGGAACTGGCAGAAGACAACGGCGGTGTC
>CALHBU010000384.1 GCA_937930655.1 uncultured Acidimicrobiales bacterium
GGTACCGTTCTCGGAACCAACGATCTGGGAGGTGAGCATGACACGACGACTGACCGAGTTCAGCCACGGCGCTGGTTGAGCGTGCAAACTCGCCCCTGGCGAGCTGGCGCACGTGTTGCGCCGGATGACTCCGAACAACGATCCCCGGTTGCTGGTCGATGCCTCCACTGGCGACGATGCTGCGGTCTGGAAGCTCGACGACGATCGGGCCCTGGTCTTCACTGCCGATTTCATCACTCCGCTGGTCGACGATGCCGCCACTTGGGGCCGGATCGCGGCTGCCAACTCGGTCTCTGACATCTACGCCATGGGTGGGCGACCGCTGCTGGCCATCAATCTGGTTGGCTGGAATACCGAGGAGCTCCCGACCGAGCTGCTGGGTGACGTGCTTGAAGGCGCTTCGTCGATAGCAACCGAAGGTGGCTTCGTCATCGCTGGTGGCCACACCGTCGACGACCCGGAGCCAAAGTTCGGCCTGGCCGTAATCGGCGATGTCCATCCCGACCGCATGCTCACCAACGCCGGGCTGCGAGTCGGGCAAACCTTGGTGCTCACCAAGCCGTTGGGAATCGGCGTCATCTCCACCGCGGTGAAGCGGGGCGAGGACGCACCGCTTGAGGAAGCGGTCGCTCAGATGACCCGTCTCAACGACGATGCGGCCCGCATTGCAACATCGGCTGGGGCCACCGGCGCCACCGATGTCACTGGCTTCGGCCTCCTCGGCCACCTCGGCCGGGCAGCCTTGGAATCTTCGGTTGATGTCACCATCGACGTTGCTTCCGTGCCCTTCATCGAAGGCGTGCGGGAGCTGGCCGACGCTGGTTTCGTCCCCGGTGGCTCGCAGCGCAATCTGGCTCACGCCAGCGAGCGGCTGGACCAGGGCGATGTCGACGATCTCACCGCTGTTCTCTTGGCCGACGCCCAGACCTCAGGTGGCCTGGTGTTCGGTGTCGACCCCGACCAGGTCGACGCGGTCATGGTCGAACTGGCCGACACCGGCCACAGCGCCGCCGTCATCGGCTCGACCACCGAAGGTACCGGCCACACGCTCCTGCGCTGAGCGAATCCCAGCCAACTGATGTCGTCGGCGACCTGGCGGCTCAGCGCCCCTCACAAGGGGCGACGAACCGCCAGAACGAGCGAAGCGGGGTCTGGGGCCGCCAGACAGGTTGAGCGGCAGGTTCAATCGTCGAGCTCGGCCAGGACTTCAGCCGTGTGTTCACCAATGCCTGGGACCGGGCCCTGCGGCTGCGGTACCAAACCGTCGAAGCGAACTGGAGACGCCACGCCTTTGATGGGCTGGCCATTGTCGGTGGTCTCCACGAACAACCCGAGGGCGTGAGCCTGAGGATCGTCGACGACTTCCTCCAGGCTCTGACACGGTGCCCACCACACCTCGTGCTCCTCGAACAGTGCCTCCCAATGGTCCAGATCGTGGGAGGCAAACACTTCCTCCAGCTCAGCGATCAGAGCCACCCGATTCTGGGTAATGAGCTTGGCGCTGGCAAAGCGTTCGTCAGCTGCCAGATCGGGCCGGTCGATGGCGGTGCACAGGGTGGGGAAGTGGCGGTCGACCTCGAGGCCGATGAGGTAGAACCAGCGGTCGTCGCCGGCCCGGTAGCTGTTGACCATGGGGGTGTAAGTCTCGGCTCGGGACTTCATCTTGCCGATCTTGCCGAAGTTGAGCTGGATGCCCACGTCCCACGCCATGGAGTACACGCCGGTCTGGAACAGCGAAGTCTCGACAAGGCCGCCAGCGCCGGTGCGGCCCCGATCGAAGAGCTTGGCCATGACCGCCATGGTGGTGGACATCCCGGTGGCATGGTCGCCGATGGCGCCCCGAAGAAAGATGGGTGGCTCGGGCTCGGGGCTGTTGGTGCGGGCCATACCGGTGCGGGAGACAAATGCGCCGATGTCGTAACCGGCGACGTCCCGCATTGGCCCCACCGGTCCATAGCCGGACTGGGCAGCGACCACCAACGATGGATACTGGGCCGCCAGATCGGCCGGCGTGAGGCCAAGACCATCGAGGGCTCGGGGCCGGAGGTTGGTGACGAAGACGTCGGCCTTGGCCAACAGCTTGTGCATGTTCTCGTTGCCGTCTTCGCTTGCCAGATCGAGCACCACACTGCGCTTGCCCCGGTTGTCCTGGGCGAAGGGAGGGTTCTGTAAGTCCTTCTCGATGCCGACGGCGGCGAACACCCTTCGTTGGGGATCGCCGGTTTCGGCCTCGACCTTCACGACGTCGGCACCCCAGTCGGCCATCAGTCCACCGACCGATGGCCCGGCTACCCATTGCGCCAACTCGACAACCCGAACACCGGACAGAGGCTGATCGTTGCTCATGGATCGAACCTAGTGGTCCGCTACGGTCCGTCGCCATGCCTCACGTGACCACCATCAACGTGCGCTTTGCCGAACTCGATCCTTATGCCCACGTCAATCACGCCGTCTATGTCACCTATTTCGAGGTGGCCCGCTCCGAGGCACTGGCCGACGCCGGGGTGCCGCTCGATGAGATGGCCCGCCGTGGGTTCCAGATCGTGGTGGTTGATCTGGCCGTGCGCTACCGCCGAGCGGCTGAAGCGGGAGACACCCTGACCGTCGAAAGCGAGATCGTCGAAGTTGGTCGAGCCAGCACCCGTTGGGCCCAGCGGATCCTCCGGGGCGATGACGTCATGGTCACAGCCGAGCTCAAAGCAGGCGTTACCGACAGCAACGGGCGGCCAACCAAGCCACCGCCCTGGCTCTTCGAGCAGCTCGAACCGTTGTTATCTGCCGATCTGCGACACAATTAGCAGTATGAGTTTCATCGGCACCGGTGCCGAGGACTGGGTCGAGCTGGACCTGGACCTCTTCGACCGACAACGGCTCAGCAAACTACGAGCCGTCCTCGAGCAGGACAGGGAACAGATCGTTCGCTCGCTGGGTGCCGACTACGAGGTCGAGATCGACGAGATCGGTGATGCCTACCTGGCCGTTGCAGGGCGCCGGAGGTACAAAGCCGAGGTGAATCGGGCCGATCGATTGATGCTCACCTGCATCCTCGATCCAGATGGTCCGCTCTGAGAGTTGGCTTGGGCGTGACCGGGATCGGGCCGACCGAGTAAAACATGGCCCATGGCCATCTCCTACTACACCGACTTCGAACCAACGTACGGCGAGGTCGTCCAGCTCTCGCCGTTGATCCGGCGGGTGGTGGCCAAGAACCCGAACCCCTTCACGTGGAAGGGAACCGGGGTCTATTTGGTCGGCAAGGGAGACGTGGCGGTCATCGATCCTGGTCCCACTCTGGACGAGCACATTGATGCCATCCTCGGTGCGTTGGGTCCTGACGAGACCGTCACCAAGATCCTGATCACTCATACTCATACCGATCACACCGCAGGTGTCCCGAAGCTTCAAGAGCAAACGGGAGCCCAGACATATGGGTTTGGACCTCACGGACCGGTACCTGAGCATGACCCACTCGAATCGGTCACCTTTGACGAGTACTTCACTGCCGAGGAGAAGAAGACGATCGAACAGGAGTGGAAAGACATTCCCGATGAGCTCAAGCGAGAAGGTCCCGACACCGACTTTCTTCCCGATGTGACCGTTGGCGACGGCGACACCATCTCCGGTGGCGAAGGCGACACCGCATGGACCGTCGAGGTGGTTCATACGCCAGGCCACACCTCCAACCACATCTGCTTTGGTCTGCAGAATGATGGCGACGGCAAGAAGGCACTCTTCACTGGCGACCACGTGATGGGCTGGTCGACCTCGGTCATTTCACCGCCCGACGGTGATCTGTTCGACTACATGAACAGCCTGCAGGTGCTGCTCGACCGTGACGACGACCTCTACTGGCCAACCCATGGAACGGCCATCACCGAGCCTCACCAGTTTGTGGAGTCTTTCATCACCCACCGCAAGGGACGCGAGCAGCAGATCGTCGATGCCCTTGGCCAGAAATCATCGACTATCAAAGACCTCGTGCCGACCATGTACGCCGAGGTCGACAAGCGGCTGTGGCGGGCCGCAGCCAACTCGGTCTACTCCCACCTCTTGGCGCTACATCGAGAAGGAAGAGTGACAACCGATGGTGAGCCGTCGCTAGTCGCCACCTGGTCGCTGGGCTAGCTCACTGGCAAGAGCTCACTCATAGGCCAGCGCCTCGGCCACTGATGATTTTCCCTGTTGCCACGCCGGAATCAGCGCACCAAGTGCGATAGCGATGGCAGCCGATCCAAGAGCATGCACAAGGGTTATCCACGAGAAGGAGTAGTCCTCAGGGAACGGTGTCGTTCGATCGGTGACGTCAACGGCTAAGCGGTGGAGCAGGTTCCCGGCCACCAACCCGGCCAGCGCGCCGACCAGGCCGGCGGCAAAGACCTCGATACATACCAGGCGTCGGATCTGTTGCCGGGTCGCCCCCAACGATCGAAGCATGCCCAGTTGCCTCCGCCTCTCGACGACTGACGAAGCGGTGGCATTGAGGGTGGCGATGCTGGCCACGCCGACGACCGCGGTGGTGACGATGAGAAACACGTTGGTTGCGTCGTCGACCGAGGCGATCAACACATCGAAGAATTCGTCTCCTGTGGTGACAACGACGGGTGCAGCGTCGCCCAGGACCTGGGGGATAAGCGATTGAAGTTGTTGGTGATCGGTTCCCGGTTCGGTGATGATCTCGAATCCGGTCGGTCCCGGATTTCCGTAGACCTCGGTGAAGGTGTCGATGGACATATTCACCGTCCCCCACTTGGAAGCCGCAGTGGTCTTGGTGATCGCTGCCACCCGCAGCTCGACAGGTCCGTTCAGGCCATCGAGCGTCATCTGGTCGCCAACGTCGAGCTCGAAGGCTCTCGCATACTGGTGGGTGACGATGGTCGCCGGAGTCGAGAGCATCTCGTTGACGGCTTCATCGTTGGCCAACCGCACCGCTGGTAGTCGGACCGGCCCGTCTGTAGCGAAGACGACGAACCGCTTGTTGTCTCTGATGCCGTAGCTGCTGATGGTGGCGTGGGCCTGGCGGACGCCCGGCAAGGCTTCGAGATCGGCCGCAGAGTGTGATGGGTAGTAGTAGCCGATTGGCAAGTCGTCGGCGGTGGTTGTGGCCACCCAAAGATCGCTCTCGCGGACCATCTCGAACTGCCCGCTGACCGTTGTGCTCTGATTGCGTGCTGCGCCGCCAACGGTAAGGGCCAACATCACAGCAGTGAAAACCGCCCCCGTTGTGCCCCACACTCGTCGGCCAGCCCGTCCGACGTCGGCTTGAACAAGCGAACCAAGGCCACCAAATTGCCGGGCTATGAAGCCAGCGGCATCAGCCAGCCGATCGGCGAGTGCCCAACCTGCGACCAACAACCCGAGTTGTACGACGCCAATGCCGTTCTGAGCCGTTTGGAGCTGGTTGGTCTGGCTCATGGCCAACCCGAGGGCCACCACAACCAACCCGCCAACCAGGGTGCGGGTACGTGATCGCGTTGGGGGCCTGTCTTGTGACGGCGAGCCGAGCCGGCGAGCCAGCACTCGCTCTGGTCGTGCTGCAGCAACCCGGCGAACCGGCACGATGGCCGAGAGCAAGGCGACCATGATGCCTGTCGCAACTGCAGCCGGAAGGACGCTCTGGTCGGCGTGGTATCGCACGGTCGTGCCGGCGACGCTGTCGACAAGAACGGGAAGGGCGTTGACAATGAACCGCCCGAGGGCCTGGCCGAGAAACACGCCAAGGAACGCGCCGATCAGCCCGAGAGCAGCAGACTCGATGAGTAGCCCGGCTGCAACCTGGCGCCGTGACGCACCGAGAGCTCGAAGAACGGCGAGCTCTCGCTCTTGTTGGCGGGCCGAGTTCTGGATGGTGTTGAAGACGAGGAAGCCACCCGCGATCAGCGCAACGGTGGCGACAAAAAGAAGGGGGGCTTGAACCTGTTCGAGCTGAGTGAGAGCGAACTGTTGAGGGGCATCAGCCGACGCAACGAAGGCGGCCGGAGGTAGAAGGTCGGTGAGGCGCTGGCGGACGGCATCGTCGGTGCCGGGGCTGACGGTTAGAGCGACGGTATCGACGACGGCCGGCTGGCCAAGAAGTTCCTGAGCCAGGGCGAGGGGAAGGAGGACGACTCGGCCGTCGTTGATTGTCTCGAGCTGAGCGGGGGCGGCAGCCAGGTCGAGCTGATGGCGACCTACTGCGGTCGTCAGGTTCACATTCGACCGCTGGGCGAAGTGCGAGCCGGCGAGAACGACGTCGATGTCAGATCGCCCGATCAGCAGCGCTTGTTCGTCATCGATCAGCACTGCCCTGGTCAGCTGAGGAGAGGTCGACAGAACATCGGGGTCGGCGGCGACCATGGGTACCAGGTCTTCGGGCATTCCCAGGACCGAGCGACTGGTGACGGTGAGGCTGGCAGCCTCGTCGATTCCCACCAGTTCTTCGATGGATCGTTCGACAGATGTCAGCACCGCGTTGACCGAGACCACTAGGGCAACGCCGATTGCAATACCGGCCACCGACAGGGCCACCACGAGCGGCCGGGTAGCGAGTCGCTTCAGGGCTAGGAGGTTCAGCGCCAGCATGGGGACGAACTATAACAGAGGTGTATACCTACTTGGTATAGTTTCGAGGTATAGTGGCGGGCATGAGCACTCAGCAGATCCTGCTCGGCCTACTCGAACAGGCGCCCTGTCATGGCTATGACCTCAAGCGCGAGTACGAGGCCCGCTTTCCCGATCTACGCCCCTTGCGGTTCAGTCAGATCTACTCAACCCTCGGTCGGCTTGACCGCGACGGCCTGGTCACCTTGGTTTCTGAAGGCGGTGGCCAGGGGCCCGACAAGAAGCAATATGCGCTGACCGACTCCGGCGTGTCTGAGCTCGAGGAGTGGCTGGCCACGCCGATTCCCGTCGGCGACCCTCCGCAAGGAGAGCTGTTTCTGAAGGTGGCGTTGGCGTTGCTTTCGGGCCGAAGCGCCCGCCCCCTGTTAAAGGCTCAACGGTCGGCGCATCAGGCTCGAATGCGGGAGTTGACCAAGGAAAAGACAGGCGCCACCAGCGAAGCCAGCATCGTGTTGTGTGACTACTCCTTGTTTCACCTCGATGCCGATCTGCGATGGATCGACCACACGGTGAGACGCCTAGACAAGCTGGCCGCCGAATTCTCCGGACCGGTCCGATGACCGCAGTTTCCGCCAGCGGCCTCTCCTGCCTCTTCGGGACCGTTCGGGCAGTGGACAATGTCGATCTCCACATAGCGGCTGGAGAATTCGTGGCCATCGAGGGCCCTTCAGGGTGCGGGAAATCGACGCTGCTCAACCTCATTGCGGGCCTGGAATCCCCTACGGCAGGCTCGCTCTCGATCAACGAGCAAGATGTTGTGGCCATGAGTGAACGGGAACGCACCCTGTTCCGCCGGCGCCACATCGGTGTTGTGTTTCAGCTCTACGATCTCCTGCCGTCGCTCATGGCGTGGCAGAACGTCGCCGTTCCGGCCCTGCTTGATGGTGGCCGCTTGAAGGCAGAAGAGGCCAGAGCCAAGGAACTGCTGGGCCGAGTCGGACTTGGCGACCGGACCGACCATCGCCCATCGGAATTGTCCGGGGGTGAACAACAACGAGTGGCCATTGCCAGATCCTTGATGAACGAGCCGGACCTGGTGCTGGCCGACGAGCCAACGGGAGCTCTCGACTCAGTCACCGGCGATGAGGTGCTGAGTGTGTTGAGAGAACTCGCGGCTGACGGCCAGACGGTGATCATGGTTACCCACGAGGCCCGAGCCGCGGCGTACGCCGACCGGTCGATCTACATGCTCGACGGCGCGGTCGAGCCGGAGCCAGCTTCAGCGCTTTGAGTCGGCGGCATCCGCCGCCTCAATCACCCGGGTCGGCGGCATCCGCCGCCTCAATGGCCGCACGGCGGACTCCGAGGACGAAGAGGATGGCGTCGAGGTATGGCACGTTCAGTGAGGTATCGGCTGCTTCCCGCACCACCGGCTTGGCATTGAACGCCACGCCAAGGCCGGCCGCGTTGAGCATGTCGAGATCGTTGGCGCCGTCGCCAACCGCCACCACTTGATCGAGGGGGACCGCTTCCATCTTGGCGATTCGCTTGAGAAGCTCTGCCTTGGTCTGGCGATCGATGATGCTGCCCGCCACCTTGCCAGTGAGCTTGCCGTTGACGATTTCCAGCGTGTTGGCGTAGGCGTGGTCGATGCCGAGTTCTTCGGCCAATCGCTGGGTGATGATGGTGAAACCGCCGGACACGATGGCGGTGCGGAACCCCAGTCGCTTCAGGGTGCGGACGAAGGTGCGGGCCCCGGGAGTGAATTCGACTCGGTTGGCCGCCCGCTCCAGGCCTTCTCGATCAAGGCCAGCCAGTAGTTCGACCCTGGCTTCCAGCGACTTCGAAAAGTCCAGCTCGCCGGCCATGGCCCGCTCGGTGATGGCCCGAACCTCTTCGGCACATCCAGCTTCCTCTGCCACCAGGTCGATGATCTCGTTCTGGATGAGGGTGGAGTCGACGTCCATCACGATGAGGCGGGCAGCCCGGGTGCCCAGTCCCTCCCGCTGAACGGCGACATCGCAGTTGAGATCGTGGGCGATGCCCAGCAGTGCTTCTCTCACTAGTTCGTTATTGTCGCCAGTGACAAGGAGTTCGTAGGCCAGCACCGGATACTTCGCCAGGCGCACGATGCGAGCAATGTTGCCGCCATGGGTGGAGATGACCGAAGCCACCGCACCGAATTCGTAGGGCTCGACATTCTCGCCGAGGACGGTGACGATCAGCCCA
>CALHBU010000385.1 GCA_937930655.1 uncultured Acidimicrobiales bacterium
TCGATCAGGATGCGGTCGCCCGGCTTGGTGCTTGAAAGGTCGATGACCTCGGTCTTGGACGTTGCCTTGGAAATCATGCCCATGAGCAGTGCCAGGCCAGAGGTAAAGACCCACGACTTGGCTGGTCCGCCGACATAGGAGCGAACACCGAGGCTGAGCAGTTTCCGAAGCATTAGAGGCGACGGATCTCGAGCACCGTGCTCTTCTTCTTGCCGGCCTTCTGACCGAGGATGTAGATGAGAAGAAGGATCAGTACCGCTCCGACTGCGCCGCCGATGGCGACCTTCTTCTTGCTGTCCTCGGCGACACCATCGACCTGTCCTTGGATGTCGCGGAACTTGGCTTCGATGTCATCGGGTGAGATCTTTGCACTGGCATCGGTCATGGCTGAATTACTTTCTTCTTGGCCCGCTGGAACAGGATGAAAATCACCGCCAGGATCAGCAGCAAGGCTGCGATGGCGATCAGGTAAGGCAAGGTCGAGGCGAAGTTTCCACCGTCGAAGGTGTCGCCCGTTTCCGACTGGACCAGGCGGAGAACCCCAAGGCCCATGAAGAAGGTGCCGATGAAGACGAAGATGGCGCCGGCGACACCCAGCCCGAGGTACTTGCCGAGGGCTTTCAGCGGCTCGACCGTCTCCTGCTTGGCGTAGTCGACGAGCATGCTCTGGATTTCCTGCGCCCCTTCAAGGGGGTTGGGGTTTGCCACGTGAGTTGTGCTTCCTCTTGCGTTGCTGCTGGTTGATTAATGGACGTGATCGCCGGTTGCCCGCTCGGACGCTGAGTCTAGGCCGTTGGTTGTTGACTCACTGCTCCCCGAGTCTGAATTGCAGGAGCTCGATGGCCCCGTCGAGAGCTTCATTGAGAAGGGGCACCCGCTGATCGGGGCCGGGTGCTTCGAGCAGTCGCTGTTTGTCGAACCCGCCGACTGGTGCCAATGCCGTCACCTGCATCGTGGCAATACTCAGCTCGTCGGAGAGCACCGGCAGTTGACCCATGTCGACACCGACTCGCTGCGCCAGTTCGATGCATGTCTCGAGGGTGGCGACGGTTGCGTCGAGATCGGCTCTCGTGATTTCCGATGCCTCTTCATCGGGCCAGAGTTCGATGTCAGCCAGTGGATAGGGATCGTCGGGCAGCCAAGCGTTGACCCTGAACCGGGACGTTCCGATGGAGATGATGGCGGAGCGTCCGTCGTCATAGATTTTCGACTCGAGAACCCGAGCGATGGTTCCTACATCTGATCTGACATCGTCGCCGCCTACCTCAGAACCACGCTCGATCATGACGACCCCGAACTCGCTATCGCCATTGAGCACGTCGTCGACCAGGGCCCGATAGCGGGGTTCGAACACGTGCAGAGGCAGCACCATGGTGGGCAACAGAATCGATCCGAGCGGAAACTGTGGGAGTGGCGCCATGTCAGTCGCTGCCTTCTTCCGGTATCGGTTCGGTAAAGGGCTTGGTTGGCAGCGGACTCAGTGCCGAAATGGCAGGGGCCTGCGGGTAGAGCACGAGATCCTCGATGAATGGCTCCTGTAGACCGCGGATGCCCTCGTCCTGGCCAGCCAACTCGCCATTGACCATGTAGGCGAAGACCAGCGCCGTTGCGGGATCGACACTTGAGAACGCGAAGCCGGAGAGCGCAGTGACCCCGTTGAGAGTGCCTGTTTTGGCGAACACCATGCCCTCGGCCGGGGTATCGACATGGCGTCGGATCAAGCTGCCCCGTTCGCCGCCGATGCTCAATGACTGGGCAAAGACCGACGTAGGACCGGCCGAGTCGAGGATGGCGGCCAACAAGCTGCACGTAAGGGTGTTGGTCTCGGCCAGACCCGACCCATCCACGACCGATACCCCCGCCATCGGGAGACCCTGGTTGCGGAGGAATGCGGTGATGGCGGCTGTTCCGGCCTGGGTGGAGCCTTCGCCGTTGACCTCCAAGCCCAGGTGCTTGACCAGGAGTTCGGCACCGAAGTTGCTGCTGTAGGAGTTGACGTGGGTGATGATGTCAGCGAGTGGTGGCGACGCGATCTCGGCGATCGGTACTGCCCCTTGTCGAGCCGGTCCGGCTTCGGTTGATCCGATGGTGACGCCGCGTTCGGTCAGAAGGCGGGCCAGTACCTGGGCGGCCTGCAGTGGAGGGTTATCGGTCGGAACCCGGGGTCGACTCGACCCTTCATAGGTTGCCGGCCACTGCTCGAAGCCCTCGTTGACGGCCAGCGCCGACAGTGGGCCCGACTGGTTGCTGTCGATCAACCGCTGGGCCCATTGGCCGGTGCGAACGGTGTCGAAGTAGCTCTCGTCGCCGACCAACGCACCAGTTACTTCGCTCAGACCCTGGGCCACGATGCTGTCGGCCAGGTCTTCCAACCTGGTGTGGGCCCGGCCATTTTGGTCGTCGTACTGGTTCCACCACTCATCGGTGCCGAGGAACGGATCGCCACCTCCGATGAGGTAGAGATTGCCGTTGATGACGCCATCGACGATGTCGCCATCGGCGGTGACCGTTGTGACGAAGGTGGCTTCGCCCCCGAAGGTCTGAAGTGCGGCGAAGGTGGTCGGCAGCTTCTGGTTCGATGCTGGCACCATGGGGATGTCCTCGTTCTGGGCCCCAAGAATTCTCCCGTCGACGAGAACCAGCAGACAGGTGTCGGGGGTCGAATTGTCCAACACCGTTTGCAACGAAGGGGCAAGTGCATCCCGTGCCACCGGTGCCTGCAGCGTCTCGGGAATACGGCGGGCGGAGAGAAGAGGCGAACCAAGTGCCTCCTCGTACACAAGCCGCTGGTCGCTGACATCGTCGGTGTCGGTGCGTTCTGCCGTTTGCCACGCGCCAAACGCCAGCATGGTGAGCAAGAGAAGCGGAAGCCACCGTCTGATGGTCTTGGCCGAGAGCATGAGTGATCAAACGTAGCGCCGCTCAGCCCGCTGATTGCGCCACATGATTCCGGTGAGCGCGCGAGACTTCGTTCAATGAGCCACAACCTTTGGTTTCGTCTGGCCGCTGGCGTCGTAGTCCTCGGTCTTGCCGCTGCTGCTTGTAGCGAGCCAGAGCCAGTCGAACAGACCGAACAGACCGAACAGACCGAACAGACTCAACAGACTCAAGAGAGCGAACAGACCGAGCCGGCGACAGGAGACGCCCAGCTGCACCCCGATGTGCTCGATGCTGTCTTCGATCAACAAGACGATGGGTTGTGGACCGTTGCGGTCACGCTCAGCTCTCCCTATGACTCTCCGGAGCGTTACGCCGATGCCTGGCGGGTCACCAGCCTCGACGGCGAAACCACATGGGGCGTTCGGGAGCTGACCCATGATCATGCCGATGAGCAGCCATTCACCCGGTCCCAAAGCGGCATAGAAATCCCGTCGACCGAGACGACGGTGCTGGTGCAGGGTCGGGATCAGGCCAACGGGTGGGGCGAACCGAAGCAGTTTGATCTGCCCCAGGGTTAATCTGCCAGAGGTTTGATCTGTCCTAGGGCTCGAGGGCGGCCCGTATGAATTGCCGCATGTGACTGAAGCGACGCTCCAACGCTTCATGGGAATAGGGGTCGTCGTCGAGTAACCCCCGCAACATTGATTGATCGGAGAAGTACGTCAGCAGGGCGCCGTACCCGGTCACCACCAGGTTCTCAGCATCCTGGGTTCTGAACAGCCCGGCCTCCATCTCCCGTTCGAAGAAGGCGACCGAGCGGAGGAAGTAAGGGCGGAGCGCTTCGCCCAGGTTGACGCCCAAGGGGCTCTGCTCGGACAGAGCTTCCCGGCGGACAATACGCACGATTTCAGGATTGGTGCGGAAGAAATCGAAGCTGACTTCGAGCACCGCGTCGATCAGCTCCCACCCGTTGAGACCACCGAGTCGCACCCTGTCGACCTGCTCACCCCAGTCGGCCAGGGCATCGAGGAGGACCTGCTGGTAGATCGCTTCCTTGGAGGCGAAGTAGTGGATCAGGCTGGGTCTTCGAATGCCAACGCCGGCCGCGATGTCGTTGAGCGACGTGCCATCGAACCCCTGGCGAGCGAAACAATCCTTGGCTTCGCGGAGAATTGCCTCTCGGGTTGGGACATCCCTCACGGTGGTGGACACTACCGGGATGGAGATCATCGCCGCATTGTTCATGGACGACATCGAGCTCCGCTCGGTTCCTGGCCCGTCTACCCGTATCGATCTCAGCGGTATCCAGTTCTCGGCTCCGGCTCCGGCCCCCGCCCCCTGCACCGTTGCTCCTCACCTCGTGGTGTTGGTCTGGGAACCACCGGATGGCAAGGGCGTCGGGGCGTTGGAGGTTGTCTTCCGGCCCGAGGGTTCGAGCGACGACGATGAACCCCTCGCCCGCAATGTCCAGCCGCTGGAGATCGAGCCGGGCAAGTTCAACTACCGGCTTGTTCGGGCCGAACTGGAGTTTCAGGACTATTCGACGGTTCTTGCCCACTGCCGGATCGATCAGGGCCCGATCCGACCTGTTCCCTACACGCTCCTGCCTCCAGTCCAGTGATCGGCACTGCCCAGTACGCCTCGGGCTTGTCCACCCACCCTGAGCCAGCGGTTGCTGTGGCCGAAGCCATTGGCTCAGTGCTCGAAGCCGTCGGCGAGGCACCGGATCTGGCGGTGGTCCTGGCTTCGGGTTCGATGTGCGCCCATTTGCCCGACGCCATGGAGGCGGTGCACACCCTCATGCGGCCTGCGTCGGCCCTGGCGGGGACAGCGGTCGGCGTGTTGGCTGGTGCAGAGGAGGTCGAGTCCGGCGATGCAATCACGGTTTGGGCCGGTCGCACCGGTGCAGTGTCGCCCTGTCGGTTCGAGGTCATCCCGGGAGCCGCGCCGGCGATCGCCGGCCTGCCAGCGACTATCGAACAAGGCAGCATGCTGATGCTGCTGGCCGACCCCTACAGCTTTGCTGTCGATGCGCTGATCGCCCAGCTCGCCGATGAACACCCCACGGTGCAATTGGCTGGCGGTTTGCTCTCGGCCGGTCCCAGCCAGAACCGACTGTGGCTCGACAACGTCGAGCATCAGGGCGGCGCCGTTGGCGTCGTTCTCCCACCCGGAGTGGCTCAACCGGTGGTGAGTCAGGGTTGTCGACCGATTGGTAGTCCCTGGACGGTGACCGCCGGCGAGGGGCAGTTCATCGTCGAACTGGGTGGTGCGCCGGCCCTCGACCGAGTGAACGAGACGATCACCGACTTGTCGCCGAGAGATCGTCTCTGTGCTTCGCAGGGTTTGCATCTCGGCATGGTGGCCAACGAAGTTTCTGAGGAGTTTCAGCGGGGCGACTTTCTGATTCGTGGCGTGCTGGGTGCCGATCGGGCCAAAGGGTCGATCGCCGTTGGAGCGGAGGTGGCCGTAGGGCAGACCGTTCAGCTTCAGGTTCGTGATGCGGAGTCGGCTCACGAGGACCTGGCCGAGCTTCTTCCCTCCGATCGTTCGAGTGGTGCGCTTGTGTTCACCTGCAATGGTCGGGGCAGTCATTTGTTTGCCGAGCCCAATCACGATGCAGCCCTGGTCAGCGAGGCCACGACCGGTGGTGTTGCCGGCATGTTCTGCGCCGGGGAGCTGGGTCCGATCGGAGCCTTGAACGCGGTCCATGGATTCACTGCCACTGTCCTGCTATTCAGCTGATCGAAGAAGCTACGGTGCTGGTAATGGAGCCGGTGACCGGCCGGCCCGATCGACTGAGGTGAACCGTTGAACGACGCAGCAGACACCGAGCTCCAAAAGCGCGGGATCGATGTCATTCGGGCTCTAGGGATGGATGGACCCCGGGCTGCCAACTCGGGCCACCAGGGAACGGCGATGTCGCTCGCTCCCCTGGCCCATGTTCTCTACACCCGGTGCATGAACTACGACTCGGCCGACCCGACCTGGGCCGATCGCGATCGGCTCATTCTTTCCAACGGCCACGCGTCGATACTCCTATATTCCATGCTGTATCTCACCGGCCATGGTCTTGAGCTGGACGATCTCCGGCAGTTCCGGCAATGGGATTCCGCCACTCCGGGACACCCCGAGGTCGGTCACACCGCTGGGGTCGAGGTAACCACTGGGCCTCTCGGCCAGGGGCTAGCCAACGGCGTTGGTATGGCTATTGCCGAGCGAAACCTCCGGGCCCGGTTCGGCGCCGAGATCACCGACCACTACACCTATGTGATTGCCGGCGACGGCTGCCTTTCCGAAGGCATAAGTCACGAAGCGGCATCGTTGGCCGGTCATCAGGGATTGGGTCGCCTCATCGTCTTTTACGACGACAACCACATCACCATCGATGGCGAGACCGAGTTGGCCCTCGGCGACGACGCTGCCGCCCGATTCGCAAGTTATGGCTGGGATGTCAACGACCTTGGCGAGGCGGCCGAGGACCTCGATGCCATGGAATCAGCTATCAACCGGGCCAAAGGCATCGACGACAAGCCGTCCATCATCATTCTCCGGTCACATATCGGCTTCCCATCGCCCGACCACACCGACAGCCACGAGGCGCACGGTCTGGCGTTCGACGACGAGTCAATCGCCAGGACCAAAGAGGTCATGGGCATTCCCAACGAGCCTTTTTGGGTACCTGACGCCGTGCTGGCCCTGTACCGGGAGGCCGGGGCTCGCGGCAGCAACGCCCGCTCGGACTGGACCGCACGTCTAGCAGCCCACCAGGGCTCGGACACCACCAACGACCGGGCGGCATGGGATGCCGCATGGTCGGGTCAGCCGTTGGCCGGATGGCAGGATCTGCTGCCGTCCTACGACCCCGGTTCCAAAGTCGCCACCAGAAAGGCCTCGCAGGCTGCTCTCACCGCATTAGCTCCCGTAACTCCTGGAGCTATTGGAGGCTCAGCCGACCTCACGGGTAACACCGGCACCCTCCTGCCCGATATGGGCGTGCAGTCGGCCGGCGATCCGGCCGGTCGCCAGATCTACTTTGGTGTTCGCGAGCACGCGATGGGTGCCGTCATGGTCGGGCTGGCTCACCACGGCGGCATGTTGCCGTTTGGCGGAACCTTCCTGGTGTTCAGCGACTACATGCGGCCAGCCGTCCGCTTGGCTGGTTTGTCCAACGCCAAGTGCATCTTTGTCTGGACCCATGATTCGGTCGGAGTTGGTGAGGACGGCCCGACCCATCAACCGGTCGAGCACGTCATGAGTCTCCGAGCAATCCCCGGCGTCCGAGTCATCCGTCCCGCTGATGGCACCGAAACAGCTGGTGCCTGGAAGCTGGCCCTCGAGTCCGACGGCCCTTCTGCGTTGATTCTCAGTCGTCAGGATCTGCCGGTTCTCGAAAACTCATCGGTCGATGGTGTCAGCCAGGGGGCCTACGTGGTTTCCGGGCCGGCCGATGCCGTTGTGGCTTTGGTCGGAACCGGCAGTGAGGTCAGTCTCTGTGTGGAGGCCGCTTCCAAGTTGGCGGCCGACGGAATCTCGGCTCGTGTGGTCTCGATGCCGTGTTGGGAGACCTTCAGCGAGCAGCCGTTCGAGCTTCAAGACGACGTGTTGCCGCCCGGTCTACCCACCGTTTCGGTCGAGGCCGGTGTCACTCTGGGCTGGGGCGAACATGCTGATCTGGCTGTTGGCATCGATCGATTCGGTGCGTCGGCTCCCGGCTCGGTTGCAATGAGCGAACTGGGAATGACCGTTGACAACGTGATCGACGCGGTGAGCGAGCTGCTCCGCGCGGTCGACGGCTGAAGCTCTATCCACGTAGGTTCGGCACACAGGTGCCGCTGACGAAAGGAACCAGCGTCATGGGACGTTTGCACGATCTCTACGACCAGCAGGGCCAAAGCCCCTGGCTCGACAATCTCCGTCGCGGTTGGATGACTACCGGCGAACTTCAGGAGTGGATCGATCGGGGTGTGCGTGGTCTTACCTCCAATCCGTCGATCTTCGCCAAAGCGATGATCGAGACCGATGACTACAACGCTGAGTTGGAGTCGCTTGTGAAGGCTGGGACCTCGGTCGAGGATGCGTACTGGGACCTCGTGGTTGGAGATATCCGTCAGGCGCTTGGTTTTCTTCTTCCCGTGCACGAAGCGTCCGGGGGCGAGGATGGCTACGTCTCGGTCGAGGTATCTCCGACATTGGCTCACGACGAAGCGGCGACGGTTGCTGCCGCCCGCCAGCTCGACGATCGGATCGAAGCATCGAACCTGTACATCAAGGTGCCGGCAACCGCCGAGGGTGTGCCAGCCATTCGCACCCTGATAAGTGAGGCTCGCTCCATCAACGTCACGTTGATCTTCAGCCTTGAACGACACGCCGATGTCATGGAGGCCTACATCGCTGGGCTCGAGGCTTGTGAGGCTGACGATCTGTCTAACATCTCCTCGGTAGCGTCGTTTTTCATCAGCCGAGTCGATGTCGAGGTTGACCGGCGACTCAAAGAACTGGGCACACCAGAAGCCGCCGAGCTCATGGGCAAGGCGGCAATTGCCCAGGGCCACATCGCCTACGAACAGTTCACCAAGGCCTTTTCTGGCCCCCGCTGGGACGCCCTGGCGGCTCGGGGGGCGAGAGTGCAGCGTCCGCTCTGGGCATCAACATCAACCAAAGATCCGAGCTACCCCGACACCCTCTATGTCGACACGCTGATCGGACCAAACACGGTCAACACTCTGCCCGACGGCACGCTGTTGGCTTTTGACGACCATGGCACCGTGGCCCGCACGGTCGACGCCGACCCGGCCGCCGCCCACGACATCGTGGCCCGGTTGGCCGCCCTCGGCATTGACCTCGAAGAGGTAGCCGTCACGCTCGAAAGCGAAGGGGTCAGCAGCTTCGCCAAGAGCTTTGACGAAGTTCTCGACACTCTGGGGACGCGGGCCGACGAGTTCCGAAGCTGACGAGTTCCGAAGCTGACGGCTTTCGGAAAGCTCAGCCCCGGAACATCAAACTGATTCGGGTGTTTGGGCCGGCAATCTTTGGCACCGCATGTTCCCAATGGGCCTGTGTCGTGCCGCCCATGACCAGTAAGTCACCCCGACCGAACATGATGCGGTGGGCTGGGTTGTTGCTGGAACCTGAGCCACGGCGAGGCCGGAGCACGAAAGGTCGTCGCTCGCCGACGGCGGCAATGGCAATGAGCGCATCGCCCGGCATCGGGACCTTGTCGGCGTGAAAGGCGACGCTGTCTCGACCGCTTCGGTACCAGTTGGCTCCGATCCGTGGAAGCGAGCGGCCGTAGGCGGCCTCAAGCACTGGTCGGAGCCGAAGCAGGTCGAGCGGGATTCGTTGGTCGTGCAGGTCGTCGAAGGAGCAGATGAGTCGGGGGACTTTGACCATCCGTTCGTACATCGGCCGCTCGGCCTCGACCCAGGGAAGGGTGGCGGCCATGGACTCGAACCAATCATCAGACCCCGGCAACCATTCAGGAGCCCAGTCGACCCAGGCGCCGCGGCCAAGCTCGATGCGTTCGACTGGTCCCAGCCGGGAGGGCACCTCGGCTGTCCCCGATGCCAGAAGGCTGGGCTGGTAGCGGGCCGGTGCGGGTTGGTCCACGGTGTTCACGAACATACGTTCGATACTAGCCAAAGGGTGGAGACTTGCAGTCGGTAGCAAATGTGAACTAGTAAGTTGCGAATCGAAACCTACTGATCTACGTTGATTCCCGAGATGCCAGCAACCTCCCAGAAAACCTCCGCCCCATCGCAACCAGGGTCCTGCTCTATCGCCTCCACCCTGGCCGTCATCGGCGATCGCTGGACCGTGCTGGTGCTGCGCGACATCTTCCGTGGCGTCCATCGGTTCTCAGAGCTCCAGGAAAACCTGGGCATTGCCAAGAACCTGCTCTCCAATCGCCTGGCCAAACTGGTAAACGCCGGTGTGCTGGAAAAGACTCCGTACCAAGATCGTCCGGTCAGGTACGACTACCGCCTCACCGACAAGGGTCGAGACCTCTCCCCCGCTCTCATGGCGCTCATGGGATGGGGCGACCGCTGGATGGCCGATGGCCAGCCCCCGACGGTGCTGGTCCACGACAAGTGCGGTACTCCCCTCGAACAACGGGTCGAGTGCCCGGACTGCGAACAAGACATCACCCCACGCCACATCCGGAGCCGACCCGGCCCCGGACGGAGGAACTGAAGTGACAACAACCGAAGCAACCAACACCGACCTCACAGCCCTTTCAACCGAAGAGCTCATGACTCGAGCGTCGGCCGTGCGTGATGCCACGTTTGGTACCAGGGTGACCTATTCACCCAAGGTCTTCATTCCGCTCACCATGTTGTGTCAGGACCAGTGTGGGTACTGCACCTTTGCCCAACCGCCCGCTCGGCTCGATAGCCCCTACCTCGAACCCAATGAGGTGCTACGGATCGCCAAACAGGGAGCCCGAGCCGGCTGCCATGAGGCACTGTTCACACTCGGCGAGCGCCCCGAGCTTCGCTACCCGGCGGCCGCCGAATGGCTCTCCGAGCATGGCTACGAATCGACCATCGACTACCTCGAGGCCATGTGCGAGCTGGTGCTCACCGAGACAGGGCTGCTTCCTCACGCCAACGCCGGAGCACTTCATCCGGAGGAGTTGGCTCAACTCCGGAGGGTCTCCCCCAGTCAGGGAATGATGATCGAGTCCCTCCGGGACGATCTTGACTGCCATCGCAATGCGCCCGACAAAGAGCCGGCTCGTCGTCTGGCCACCCTGGATGCGGCGGGAGAACTGAAGATTCCGTTCACCACCGGCATCCTGGTCGGAATCGGCGAGAACGAGCAGGACCGCGTCGACGCGTTGGAGGCCATTGCGGCCAGCCATCGCCGCTTTGGGCATGTGCAAGAAGTCATTGTTCAGAATTTCCTTCCCAAGGCCGGCACTGCCATGTGGAAGTCCGACCCGTGCCCCGACGACGCCTACTTCCGGGCTATTGCACTGGCCCGTCTCATTCTTCCCAGCGACATCCACTTGCAAGCCCCGCCGAATCTCAGCGATGACTTCGGCAAGCTGCTCGACACAGGCATCGACGACTGGGGCGGGGTTTCGCCCATCACCGCCGATCATGTGAACCCCGAGCGACCGTGGCCCGAGCTCGACCGTCTTCGTGAGATCACCGAAGCCAGAGGTTTCACCCTCGCCCCCCGGCTCACCATCTACCCCGAGTACGCCCGAACCGTCACCGGCGTCGGAGACGTCTACAACTCGGCCGAGTACGGCACCGAATGGGTCGATGCCGAAGTCCGCTTCGGTGTGCTCGACCGGTCCGATTCCGAAGGCCTCGGCCGTGACGACCCGGGGGCCCAGTTCCCTGAGAAGGCCGAATTCGTCACCGAGGGCGACGACGGGGCCGACGTCATTCTCATTGGCGATCGTTCGACCCAGTGGTACTCCGGTGCCCCTGCCACCCCACCCGACCTCATTTCCGACGACCGGCCCATCGGCGGCGCAGTCGCCGAGGTCATCGAGGGCGTTCGCCTTGGTCAGGAAGCTGGTCGGGACGAACTTCGCACGCTCTTCAGCGCTCGCGGACCTGAAGTCTCAGCGGTGGCCAGACTGGCCGATGACCTCCGCAAGGAGATCGTTGGCGACGAGATCACTTACGTGGTCAACCGCAACATCAACTACACCAACGTCTGCACCTTCAAGTGTCGCTTCTGTGGCTTCTCCAAAGGTCCACTCAGCCTCAATCTCCGAGGCAAGCCGTACCTTCTCACCCTGGAGGAAATGCAGGGCCGGGTAACCGAAGCATGGGAGAAGGGCGCAACCGAGGTCTGCCTACAGGGTGGTATTCACCCCGATTTCGATGGCGAGTATTACATCGACGTTGCCCGAGCGGTGAAGGAGGCTGTGCCCGAGATGCACATCCACGGTTTCACGGCATTGGAAGTCACTGAAGGAGCAAAGCGCCTCGGTGAGCCGTTGGCCGACTACCTCCGCCGGTGTATGGATGCTGGCCTGAGGTCGCTACCGGGAACGGCGGCTGAGATTCTCAGCGAAGACGCCCGAGTCATTCTCTGCCCCGACAAGATCACAACCGAAGAGTGGCTCTTTGCCCACAAGACCGCCCACGAGGTGGGTCTTGGCAGCAACGTGACCATGATGTTCGGTGCGGTTGAAAGCCCCGACCATTGGGTCGAACATCTGTTGGTCACCCGGGACCTCCAGGCCGAGACGGGTGGATTCACTGAGTTCGTCGGTCTGCCGTTCGTGCATATGGCCTCCCCCATCTATCTCCAGAAAAAGGCTCGGCGAGGTCCGACCTTCCGGGAGAATCTGATGATCCATGCCGTAGCTCGCATCGCCTACCGGGGCTATATCGACAACATCCAGTCCGGATGGGTCAAAATCGGCACCGACAGTGTCAAGCAGTTGCTCCAGGCCGGGTGCAACGATCTTGGCGGAACCCTGATGGACGAGAATATTTCCCGGGCTGCCGGAGCCAGCCATGGTCAGGAACTCACTCCCGACGACTTCCGACGGGAGTTCGAGCCACTGGGCCGAACACTGGTCGAACGCACCACGCTCTATGGTCGCGTCGGTGACGAGCGGGTGCCGGTAACGTCGGTTGGGTGACAGCTCCCCGGGCCCGCAGTACCTTCGGCGATGAAGACGTCGACCGACTACTCACCGAGCTTCTGGCCAGCGTTGGCAAGGACTCGAACGACGATCTAGCTCGTCGTCTTCTGGTCACGACTCTCGACATGGACGTCGAGAATGTTGATCGGCTCGAATTGAAGATCGCATCTCAAACGTTGGTGGAGATGCACAACGCCTGGCGGGTCTTTTCGCCTTACGGAGACAAGCGCAAGGTCACTGTCTTCGGTTCGGCCCGAACCAATCCTGATCATCCCGACTACTCGCTCACTCAGGCCTTCACCCGACGAATGGCCGAGCTGAACTGGATGACGATCAGCGGCGCAGGACCAGGGGTCATGACTGCGGCCATCGAGGGCGCAGGTCTTGAGAACAGCTTTGGTGTCAACATCGTGCTGCCTTTCGAGCAACGGGCCGCTCCCATCATCGACGGCGACGACAAGCTGGCGACCTTCCGCTACTTCTTCACCAGGAAATTGTTCTTCATGAAGGAATCCGACGGCTACATGTGTGCCCCCGGGGGGTTTGGCACGTTGGACGAGACGTTCGAACTGCTCACCCTCATCCAGACCGGTAAGACCAACCCTGCCCCGATTGTGTTGCTCGACCACGAAGGTTCGAGCTACTGGGATGAATGGCGTCGTTTTGTCGACCGGGGTCTTGGTGCCGGAGGCATGATCAACGAAGCCGACACCAGCCTCTTCATGCACACCCACGACCCCGACGAGGCCGCCGAGCACATCTACCGTTACTACTCGTGCTTTCACTCGTTGCGGTATGTCGGCAAGCGGCTGATCATTCGTCTTCGGCGTCCGATCAGCGCCCCGTCGTTGGCCACTCTCAATCAGGAGTTCGCCGACCTTCTACTGGAAGGGACCATCGACGAGATAACGGCGACCGACACCGAGATTCGAGACGATGAGCTCGTCGACCTTCCCCGCCTCGCCTTCCGCTTCGACAATCGCTCGTTCGCCCGCTTGAACCAACTCATCCATCGACTCAACGACTTGGGTGGCGCCGAAGCGGCCGACGACTACCGACCGCCAGTGCACGATGTCGAGCCCGAGACCGACGACGACTAGCTGGCTCTAGCCGGCCTCGAGGGCTCGGGCCGCCTTGTCGACGGCTCGGCGAGCGGTAGCGATGGTCTTCTCGATTGGTGGCCTCTTGGTCTCGCCATTGTCGACGGCTTGGCGGAGCACATCGAGGCCGATGTCTTCGAGCTCATCGCCGAGGTTCAACAGGCGTTGGCGTATCTCTTCAAGCCGGCCGTCATGGTCCATGGCAAACCAGTCTGCCCGCTAGCCTCGCGTCAGTGGCAGACGGGAACATCATGCAACCTCCAGAGCCGGGCGTTGTGCCTTCCCGCGATGGCCGTCAATGGATTTCCCTGCTCGACGAGCACAACGATCCCTGGCTCTTCGACGTTGCGTTTCTCCTGTCGGGCTACAACTGCATCTACGGTGAGGGGTGCCCGTCCATCGACACCGAACCGGATATCACCGAGAGTCTTGGGTGTTGCATCCACGGTGCCCATCTGAGCGACACCGACGATCTCGAGTCGGTCGCCAGCTACGCCGCTCTACTCGACGACTCCAATTGGCAGTTCCGGCGACGCTCGGTGAAAAAGGGCGGTCCGTTCAAGAAGAACAAGGCAGGCGATTGGGTCACCAGAAAAGCCGACGGCGCCTGCATCTTCCTAAACCGAGAAGGTTTCGATGGCGGCCCCGGGTGTGCGCTGCATCGAGGTGCCCTGGAACGAGGTCAACGGCCTCTCGACTGGAAGCCAGATGTCTGTTGGCAGGTACCCATTCACCTCGATATCCACACCGACGACCACGGCCGGGAAACAGTGCTGGTCCGTGGTTGGGAGCGGCGAGACTGGGGTGATGGTGGCGACGAATTTCACTGGTGGTGCACCGAGGAGTCAGCTGCCCACCATGCCCCGGAACCGGTCTACATCACCTGTCGGGACGAGTTGACCGAAATGGTCGGAGGCAGCCTGTATGACCGGTTGGCATCCGAACTCGACCGAATCCGCAGGGAGACACCAGTGAACATCACCGCGTCCTCGTGAACACCCTGCTCGAACGCTTCCTCCCGAGCAGCAAAGCCACCGCCACCGCGGCCGCTTC
The DNA here is from genome assembly GCA_937930655.1 of uncultured Acidimicrobiales bacterium. Classification (GTDB taxonomy): domain Bacteria; phylum Actinomycetota; class Acidimicrobiia; order Acidimicrobiales; family SZUA-35; genus JAHECQ01. Next base: position 14,653 of record CALHBU010000385.1, read on the forward strand.
GGTCGGGCTTGGCATTCTGGTGGGGCTCGTGGTCAGCGTGTTCGAGTACCTCACGCTGGAGGCGTTGTTCCACAACCTCTCAGAGCTCAGCTTGTGGGTGAAGGCGTTTGCCCCCTTCGTCGGCCTGGTGATCAGCGCTCTGATCCTCAAAACGATTGGTGGTGGGGTTTCGGCGTCGACGTCCGATGAATACGTCGATGCCTACTTCACCAGGAATCCATCGCTTCCGCTGCGGGCCCTACCGGCTCGTCTGCTGGCCGGTATGGCCACCATCGGCCTGGGTGGAGCGGTCGGGCTGGAGGGGCCTTCGATCTATGCCGGGTCGGCTATTGGTCTGCAGGTCAATCGTCGAGTCGAACGATGGCTCGGTCGCGATGGGGCCAAGATGCTACTGACGGCGGGAGCAGCGGCCGGCGTCGCAGCTGTTTTCCAGGCTCCGGCCACCGGGGTGATCTTCGCTCTGGAAGCCCCCTACCGAGACGATCTCGCCCACCGTGCGTTGCTGCCGGCGCTCTTGGCCTCGGCCTCGAGCTACATCACCTTCATTTCGGTCCCGTTTGTCCACCCCGCACCCCTGCTCGGTCAAGCATTCCCACTCGGCCTCGGCGCCGGTGACCTCGTGGCAGCAGTCGCCATTGGTGTCGGGGCAGGAGCCGGAGGACGGGCCTTTGCCCGCCTCACCCGCCGAGCCAAGAAGATTTCGAAAGAGACGTCTCCGGCCGTGCTTCTGCTGGGAGGCGGTGCCATCCTCGGCGGCCTGGCCGTACTGTCGGACCGGGTCTTTGGCGATCCACTTACCCTCGGTCCCGGGGTGAACGCAGTCGAGTGGCTGGCCGACGACCGCAGCATCACGTTGGTGGCCATGCTGTTTGTCTTCCGGGCCACCGCCACCCTGGTCACCATCGGCTCCGGTGGAGTGGGCGGAATGTTCATTCCACTGGCCGTGCAGGGCGTGCTGCTTGGCCGCCTGGTGGGCGTGTCGCTTGAAGAGATAGGTATCAACCCCGAAGGCATTCGGGTGTTGCCCATTCTTGGTCTGGCTGCCTTCCTAGCTGCCGGTTACCGAACGCCGATTGCCGCCGTGATGTTCGTTGCTGAGTCGACCGGGAACTCTGGTCAGGCCGTGGTGCCAGCACTCATTGCCGCCGCGGTATCGCAGTTGGTGGCTGGCCGTCATTCGGTGACCGCCGGACAGCGGGTCGAACGACTCGGGCATCTCGAAAGTCGCTTCGAGATGCCGGTGGCAGCTGCCCTCACCACAGACGTTCTGACCGTGCCGCCCGACGCCACGGTGTCGGAGTTCGTATGGATCCACGCCCTCGGTCGTCGTCAGACGGTCGTTCCCGTCGTGGACGGCGGACAATATCTGGGTTTGTGCACCGTCGAGGACTGCGCTCAGGTCGATCGCGACGACTGGGAGAACGTAACCGTCGGAGAGGTGGCCACCCGGGACCTACCAAGCGCCGAACCGTCGTGGACGTTGCGCGACGTAGTGGCTGCCATGGAGGCAGGAGGTACGGACACCTTGGCGGTCACCGATACCAGCGGAGCCTTTGTCGGCGTGGTGTTCGACGCCGAGATCATCAAACTAGGCGAGATCCTGGATGAGACCGGCGCCGGATGACGAGCAGGTTGAGAAGTTAGTCCTCGTCGTAGCTGTATTCGTCTTCGTCTTCGCGAAGGCGCCCAGCCTCTTCTGTGACCGGTAGATCGAACGGATCCTCGTCGAGCCGGTCTATCAATCCCTCAATGTCTTCGTTGCTGCTGCGCTTGAGAGCACGAGCTTCTTCATAACGGCGATGACGCCCCTTTTTCACGGGCACGCTCCTGCGACTTGCTGTGGTGCTGACCGCCTGAGCGGCCAGCAGGACAAGGTGTCAGTGTAGGCGGTGTCAGCCTGTTCTGCGAACCAGAATGGCGGTCAGGTTGGTGGTTGTCGGCTCTCGAGTACAAGGCGACCATCGTCGAACGCCAATGCAGCACGGCCCCCGACCAGCTGATTAATGGGTTCACCGGCCAAATCAGCTCGCCAACCAGAACACAAACGACCGGTCTTTTCTCCACGGAGCAGGGACTCGACATCGGCTCTGGTTGCCAAAAGCGCCGGGTCGAGCTTGTGGTCACGGGCCAATTGGCTGATCCAGCTGGTTACAAGGGTGACGACCGGTCGTAGCTCTTTTGGTAGATCGGGTTGCCGGGGAGCCTTTTTGGCTTCCGGCTCGGCGGCCAAGCCCTCCTTGACTGCAGCCAGTATCTGCTCGGCGGCATCGTTCTTGGTGTGGCGCTTGTCGACCCCTCGAAGCTCCAGGAGCTGGCTGACGTTGGTCGGCCGCTGCTGGGCTACCCCGACAACGGCGAGATCTGGAAGTACCTGGCGGACCGGTACGTCGAGCTCAGCGGCCCGTCGTTCTCGCCACGCGGCGACGGCCTTGGCGACCACGGCAGCTTTACCCTTGAGCGATCTGGCTTCTTTGACCCGTCCGATTGCTTCATCCGGAGGACGTCCACCACGGGGCTTGTCGAGAAGAAGCTGTGACTCCTCGGCCGCCCATGACACTCGATCGAGTTCCTCGAGCTTCTGGTTGAGTACGTCGCAGAGCTCGATGAGGTTGTCGACATCGGCCGCCGCATAGCGCAACTGATCGTCGGTCAGGGGGCGCCGAAGCCAATCGGTCAGCCGGTCACCCTTGGCCAGCTGAACCCCAAGGAAGGTGTCGAGAAGGGTGGCCAACGACCCGCTGGAGATACCGAGGAACCCGGCAGCAATCTGGGTGTCGAGAAGCCGTTTTGGCACAGAGCCGGTGGCCTGTTCGAGGACTTCGAGGTCCTGGGTTCCGGCATGAAGGAGACAAAGACCTGGTCCGTCCAGCAGCTCGGCCAGGGGTCGGAGGTCGATGGCCAGGGGATCGATCAGGACAACTTCGTCGTCCCAGGCCAGCTGTACCAGGGCAACCTGCGGATAGTAGGTGCGTTCGCGGTGGAACTCGGTGTCGATGGCGTAGCGGTCGCTCTGCGTAGCTGCAGCGACGACCTCGGCCAATGATGCTTCATCGGTGATGAGCGGTGCGACCGGCCCACTGCCTACGTTGTGGTCGCTTGTCCGCCGGGTGAATCCAGTAATCGGTCGAGCTCCTCTCGTGTGTCAGCGTCTGCCAACGCTTCGGCGGGAAGCTGAACTGGATCCCACTCCCCCAATGTAAGCGCATGTCGGAAGGCCCGCTGCCCATGGTCGACTGCTACCTGTGTTCGCCGGGCCCACGACGCCGGCCAAACAGCGACCGAAGGCTGAGGGTGGCCATCGATCATTGCTACCCGAGCCCGGTCGTCGGCGAGACCCTCAACCAGCAACTCGACATGAGAACTAGTGATCAGGGGTAGGTCGCATGGCGTCACGAGAAGCCATCCTTCGCCGGCCCACGACAGAGCGCCGGCCAGGGCCGCCAGCGGTCCTTCACCGGGAGTTCGGTCCGGCACGACCGGTAGCCCGAGCTGATGGCCCGCCTCTCCCCCCAGTGCAACCACCGGGTCGATGCCGGCGTCGCGCATGGCGTTGGCGACAACGCGTCCGAGCGGAGCGCTCCCCACCGGAGCGAGGGCCTTGTCAGAGCCGAACCGGACGCTGGCACCTCCACAGAGCACCCCGCCGGCCAGGCGGAGCATCAGTCGGTGCTGGCGTGCTGGGACATGACGTTGTCGTCTGTCCATGCCGGATCGAGTTGCAGAAGAAAGTGACGAATTCGTTCTTCCTCGTCGGCCTCGCCAATGGCTGCCGACGCGTGTCGGAGACCGGCCAGTGCCCGCAGGAACCCCTGGTTGGTTTCGTGCTGCCAGCGCACGTAGCCCGACCCTCGCCATCCGTTCTGGCGGAGGGTGTCGAGGCCTCGGTGATAACCGACTCGGTGGGCGGCGTATCGCTCGATGTCATCCCGGCCGAGTTCGCCCAGTCGAGCCCAACCGTCGAGAAAGCGGGGGAAGCGACAGACAACGTCGGCCACTGCGGCCCGACGATCGGCAAGGGGAAGGGCGAGCGCCGCAGCAAGCGCCTCGAGCTGTTCGTTCGGGGCCGGAGCGAGAACGGTTTCCGGTGGGCCGGATCCGCTGAGGTTGATGGGCTGGGTCATGGCTCGGATGGTACTGAGAGGCGGGCCTCAGTCATCGATCTCGAGTGGGGTTGGCGGGAGATACTCGCCGGTTGAGAGAAAATGGTCCGATGCCCGGTAGGCCAACTCGGCGAGCTCCCGGCCTCGACTGAAGTCGTCGAACCTGATGCCCTCGGTGGTGCTGCCGGACGGCAGACGGATGAGCTTGCAGCGTCGACCCAGCTCTTCCAAATCCTCTTCGAAGCGTCGATACCGAGCCAGCCAGTAGGCGTGCCGAGCGCTGTCGAACGGACGATCCAGTGTCGGCTGCGGGATATCGGCCAAATGCCCGACATGGAGAAGGTAGATCACGTTGGCCCCCATCTCGGCCGCCTGAACCACCGGTGCTTCTCGAACAACGCCACCGTCCATGAAGACCTCACCGTCGAGCTCCACTGGCGGGTAGATGGCTGGCAAGGCCGCCGAAGCCATCAGAGCGTCGATCAGGTGCCCCTCGTCGAACCAGTATTCGTCGGCATCGGAGAGCCTGGTGGCGACGCAGGCAAAGGGAAGGGCAAGGTCCTCGATGCGTTCGACCGAGAGCTCCTCTTCGAGTAGCTGACGAAGGACATCCGGATCGTGAAGGCTCGCTCCCTTCCGGGCCATCTGAACGGCCACCGGAAGAAGATGGGTCGGCATGATCTCCGGTTGGCCATCGGCCAGCCGGCCCCAGATGTTGCTGAGTCGGTTGAGTCCTCGTATCCCCGGCTCGGTCGCAAAAGCTGCGCCATTGATGGCGCCGACCGAACAGCCGACGATGACATCGGGCTCGATGCCTCGCTCAACCAGGGCCCGGAGCATCCCGACCTGGACTGCGCCCAGATTGGCCCCGCCGGAGAACACGAAGGCGGTGGTCTCCTGGCCTCGAAGGGCGTTGCGTATCCGGCCAAGTGTCGCTTGTCTCAGGGGCATCGGACCATGCGGAGGGTGTCGGTGGAGCCGATGGTGGCGCTGCTGCCTCCCAACACAGCCACCACGTCGCCGCTGCGGACATGGCCGTTGGCCAACGAAAGTTGGACGGCTCGGTTGATAGTGGCGTCGATGTCGTCGATCCGTTCGATATGCATGGGAGTGGCTCCCCAGCTCATGGTGAGTTGCCGAAGTGTCCGGGGCTCTGGCGTGAAGCCGAGGATCTTGGCCTGGGGCCGGAAGCGGGCGATGGCCCGCACGGTGAAACCGGAGCGGGAGACGCACAAGATGGCCTTCACCCCCATCTCGGCCGCGGCCCGCCAGGTGGCCATGGTCATGACGTCGGTGACTGCGGCGTCAATACTCTGAGGTTCGGACAACCGATCCCGTTTGATCTGGTGGGCCCAGCCGTCGTAGTCGAATTCCTGATCGGCCCGCTCGGCGATGCTGGCCATGGTGGCGACGACGAGTGCGGGATCGCTCCCGATAGCGGTTTCACCAGACAACATGACCGCGCTGGTGCCATCGAACACCGCATTGGCCACATCGGATGCCTCGGCCCGCGTTGGCGATGGTGCGGTGACCATGGATTCCAACATCTGGGTGGCGGTGATGGCCGGTCGACCGAGAGCAATACAGCGGGCAATGATGTCCTTCTGGAGATGCGGAAGGTCTTCGATGCTGCATTCGGCACCGAGATCGCCTCGGGCCACCATGACCGCACCGGAAGCGGTAATGATTCCGTCAAGGTTCTCCACCGCGGCCCGAGTTTCGATCTTGGCCACAATGAGAGGTCCGCGTGGTGCCGGTTCGAGCCCCACTCGCCTGACATCGTGAGCGGACCGAACGAACGAAAGAGCGGCCATGTCGATTCCGACTTCGATGAACGCATCGAGGAGTCGGAGATCGTCATTGGTGGGTGTTGTCAGTCGGAGCCGGTCGGCGGGGATGTGTATTCCCGGCCGTCCTTGAAGGAGACCCCCGAAGAGAACCCGGCACGCCAAACCGTTCCCGTTGTTGTCGGTCACATCCAGGACAACCGAGCCGTCGCCCACTGTCAGTCGGTCGCCGATCTGCACATCTTCTAAAAGCGTCTCGTAGGACACCGGAAAGACCGAACTGGTTGATTGTCCTTCGCCCGGTTCGAGCTGCAGCGTCGAGCCGGTCTCCAGCAGCAGTGGCTCGGCAAATGTTCCAAGCCGCACCTTGGGGCCGGGAAGGTCAGCCAGGATGCCGATCTCCTCGTCCAGCTCTACTGCGGCTTGGCGGAGTCGGGAGTAACGCTCGAGTGATTCCTCCAAGGTGCCATGGGAAAGATTGAGACGGGCCACGTTCATGCCGGCATCGATCATGTTCTTCATCACCCTTGGGTCCTCCGAGGATGGACCGATGGTGGCGATGATCTTTGTTCGGCGATGCACGAGAGCAGAGTACCGCTGACCTTCTCCCCTCTCGTGGCAGAGACCCTCTCGCTATCCCTCTCTCTTTCTCTCTCTCGGGTTTGGTCTGGCCTAACCTCCTCCAGTCATGGAGTTGATTGTGATTCGTCATGGACGCCCCGAGCGGCTCGAAGGAGTCGAGGGTGGGGCCGACCCCAATCTCACCGAGATTGGTCAGCAACAGGCATCGGCCATGGCCAACTGGCTCACCGGCGAACACCTCGACGCAATGTACGTGAGTCCGATGGCTCGAGCCCGCCAAACCAGTGCTCCGCTGGAAGAGGCGCTGGGTCTTACTGCAACCGTCGATGAGCGGGTGCGGGAATACGACCACACCCATGCCAGCTACATACCGATCGAAGAACTACGAGCCGACAAGAAAAAGTGGAAGGCCTTTGTTGCTGCCGAAGAGGGTGCAACCAGGGAGGACTTCGGCCGAACGGTGATGGAGGGAATCGACGAGATCGTTACTCGCCATCGGGGCCAACGGGTGGCGGTTGTCTGCCACGGTGGCGTTATCAACATCGTGGCGGCGCGAATTCTTGGCCTGTCGGATCGAATGTTCTTCAACCCCGACTACACCAGCGTGAACCGGTTCATGTGTGCCTCGTCAGGTGAACGGTCGGTGCTGAGCCTCAACGACACCGGCCATTTCTGGGGCCGGCCCGAACTCAAACTCTCTTAGCTGCGGGGCACATCGGTCCAGGCCACGTCTTTGTCGGTCCGGACATCGCCCGGAAGCCCGAGCACTCGTTCGCCGAGGATGTTCTTCATGACCTCGGTGGTGCCGCCCTCAATGGAGTTGGCCCTGGTCCTGAGGAACGCCTTCTGTGGGTCGGAGAACTCCATAGAGGTCTGCGGCTGATCGAGGTCGTAGTCGCCGTAGAGCATGCCGTCAGGGCCCAACAGATTCATGGTGAACGCCATGATGTCTTTGTTCAGATCGGCCGATGCCATCTTTCCGACAGAACCTTCCGGCCCAGGAACACCGACCTTTCGCATCTGTGATGCCCGAATGTTGGTGAGTCGGTGGACCTCGGCCCTCACCCAAAGCTTCATGAGTTCGTCTCGTTGGACCGGATCGTTAGAACCGCCCTTGGCGAAAGCCTTTGTCGCAGCCGCGATCATGCCGCTGCCCTTTTTCGGCACCGCGCCGCCGATCGACACTCGCTCGTTCATCAGAGTGGTGAGAGCAACCCGCCAACCCTCGCCGACTTCGCCGAGACGCTCATCGTCGGGGATGCGGGCATCGGTGAAGAAGATCTCGTTGAACTCGGCCTCGCCTGTCATTTGGCGGAGCGGTCGGACCTCGACGCCGGGTTGCTCCATGTCGATGACGAAGTAGGTCAGCCCCTTGTGCTTTGGCTGATCGGGGTCGGTTCTGGCCACCAACATGCCGAACCGCGAGCGGTGGGCCAGTGAGGTCCACACCTTCTGGCCGTTGACGATCCACTCGTCGCCATCGAGTACCGCGGTGCTGGCCAGGCCGGCAACGTCGGACCCCGCACCCGGTTCGGAGAACATCTGGCACCAGATTTCCTCGCCGGTGAACAGCGGGCGGAGATAGCGAGCCTGCTGGGCCTCGCTTCCATGGGTTACCACCGTTGGTGCACCCATGCCGTAGCCGATCGGATTGCGGTAGTAGGGGCTGGGCGCTCCAGCGTCGGCCAGGCGTTGGTTGATGCGAGTCTGGAAACTCGGACTGATACCGAGACCACCTCGCCCCTCGGGAAAGCTGACCCACCCGATACCGAGATCGAACTGTGCACCAAGAAAATCGACAGCCGACGTGTTCTTCGGATCGTGATCGGCGAGAAGTTGGTCGATCAAGGCATCTACTTGGGCTTCGCTCATCGCCAGAGCCTACTCAACCGTGGCTTAGCGCTACTCGGCGTCGGCTTCGTCGACCCTGGCTAGCAGCTGATCGCGAATGGACACGCCTTTCTCTCTGGCGTTATCGCCGGTGACCCGCCAGCCATGACGAGCCGAATAGAGCAATGGCGGTTCGCCCAAACGGCCCTCGACCGTCTTAGTGACGTTGGCGAAGAACAAGTCGTGGTCGTAGCGCTCGAGGCGGTCGGTGATCTCACACGTCAGCCAGGCAATGCTGTTTGGCACGATCGGCATGCCGTCCTCGTCGTTCTCGATGTATTCGGTAGCGACGTATTTGAACTTGTGGCCCGGATAGCTGAAGTACTGGCCTTCGCTGATCTGATCGGCGGCCAACATCGAGACGGTGAACGTTCCCGACGCGATCATGAGCGGGTAGGTGTCGTGTTTTGGGCTTACCGACGCCATCACCACGGGTTCCTCGAACGAAACCTGGCTGACCCAGTGCGAGGTGTAGGCCCGGGACACGCCATCGTGTTTGGCCGCCACCACCTGGACGCCTTTGATCATCTGGCCGAGCGAGCGTTTTGTTACGGGATCAATCACCCGCCCGATCATAAGCTGGGCAGTCAGCCGTTGAGCGCAGCTATCAATCGTTGGTGGGCCACATTGCTGTAGGTGATGTCACTGACGGTCGGTGTGGCAAAGCCGCCCAACTGGACACCGGTGACAACCTCGCCGATGCGGATGATGGACAGATGGCTAGTGGTTGCAAAGCCGGTTTGGTAGGACGTCTTGATCGAGGGTGCCGTAGCTGGCAGAGAACTCCGGACTCTCAACGAAGAATGCAGCCATGGCCGGGAACGACCAGCGTCCCGAGGTGTACTCGTTCATCCAGAAGTCGAAGCCATCTCGTTCGGGCTCTCGGCCGAGCCCTGCGGTGTACAGCCGCACAACGCTGTCGCTGTAGCCCTCACACTGGGTTTGAGTGAATGGCTTGCCTGGCAGACTGGCTGGTTGATCTAGTTGGAACGAAACCGGAGCTTCGCCGCGTAGTTCCGATGCTTGTCAGCATCGCCGGTATCGAGCTCGGCGAGATACAGGTGGAGCTCTGCGGCCTGGTCGACTCGGCCGACCGCCTCGGTCACTTTGGCCAACTCACTGATCAGACCGGCATCGGCTCCGGGCAGGGTTACCCCGATGGCAGCAGCATCAGCCAGCGCCGACAGGTTGCCGTCACGAAGGTGGATCTGCTTCAGGTTGTTGAGCATGCGGTGACCGACATGGGAAACCGGCAAGGGCTGAGTGTGCGACGGTTCCAGCGGTGCACCGGGGAACATTCCCTGCAAGAGAGCCTGGCAACCATCGAGGTTGAGGACCGGACCACCAGCGAACGGGTCGTAGAAGCGGTCGGGGGTGTCGAGATCGCCAAGCAAAAGATGGCCGGGAAAGCCAATAGGCACTAAGCCAATACTGAGGCGGCGTCCGACTTCGACCGCGACTGCAGCCAAGGTGATCGGAATTCCGAGGCGTCGTTCGATCACCAGATGAAGGTACGAGTTGTCGGGGTTGTAGTAGTCGTCGGCGTTACCCTGGAAGGCTAGGTCGCCGTGCAGATAGCGGAGCAGCCCCTCCGGATCGTCAACCGGATCGTTGCCGGAGCTGGCCTGTTCGGCCAACTGGTCTAATGCTGCGACGACCACATCGACCGAGCCAGCTGGCTCGGCCAGCATGGCGATCACACCGGCCACACGATCGAGCGTCGGCTCGTTCCCATCGAGGAAGAGCCCTTGCATCAAGCGGGCTGGTTCGGTGAGAACGGGTACTTTCACCGGCCCTTGAAGGCAGGCGCCCTCTTCTCCATGAACGACTTCACACCTTCGGCGTAGTCATCGCTGGCGAAACAGGCCTTGGCCGCTGCTTCCGCTGCTGAATAATCGCGGGTAGCGGGATCGCTCAGATGGGTTGCGACCGCCAGCTTTGTCGCCGCCTGGGTGAGTGGCGCCCTTGTGGCCATGATGTTGGCCTGCTCCCTCACGAAGTCCTCGAGTTCGGCTTTGGGAACGACGTGGTTGACCATGCCCCAGCGGAGGGCCGTCGGGGCGTCATAAATGTTGCCGGTGTACACGATCTCTTTGGTGACTGCGGGGCCGAGGAGATCGACGATCTTGCCGGTGGCCCGTGCCCCGTACCCGAGTCCTAGCTTGGCCGGTGGAAGAGCGAAGCGTCCGTCGTCGGCCGAGTAGCGAATGTCGGCACAGAACGAGATGGCGAGTCCACCACCGACACAAACACCATGGATCATGGCCAGCGTCGGTTTCGTGAGATTCTCGATCGCTCCGTAGCCGGCCGCTGTCGCTTCGTCATACAACGCAGCTTTGGGGCCCACCCGGCTCTCTTCGAACTGGCTGATGTCGGCTCCGGCGACGAATGCCGTTTCGCCAGCACCACGGAGAATGACGACTCTCACCTCGTCGTCGGCTTCGAGTTCGGCGCAGAGTCCTGGCAGTGACTGCCACATCTCAAGCCGCATGGCGTTTCGTCGGGCCTCGTGATCGAAGATCAGCCAGGCCAGTGGTCCTTCGCGTTCGATTCGCACTTCAGCAGTCACGGCCGTCACCGTACGACACCTCCTCCGTACGCTCCAGCTTGCTAGGTTCGGCCCCAGTGGATCCCTCCTCTGCCTCGTGGGCTTTTCTCGACCACCCGGTGCCCTACGCGTTCGCTCATCGGGGCGGCAATCAGGTGGCACCGGAGAATACGGTGGCCGCGTTCCAACATGCGGTCGACCTCGGCTATCGCTACCTCGAAACCGATGTCCATCTAACGAACGACGGGGTGCTTGTTGCCTTTCACGATAGTGGTCTGGAACGGGTGGCAGGACTGGCTGGCAGTGTTGCCGACCATTCCTGGTCGGAGCTGTCGACGATTGATCTCGGGCAGGCGACTGGCATCCCGACGCTTGATGAGCTGCTCACGACCTTTCCCGAACATCGTTTCAACATCGATCCCAAGGCCGACGAAGCAGTTGCCCCGCTGGCCGAGGCCATCAAAAGTCACCGGGCCATCGACCGGGTGTGCGTCGGATCGTTCAGCGATCAGCGGTTGGCCGATCTACGGGCCCGACTAGGACGGGCGCTCTGCATGTCTCCTGGGCCCCGGGGACTACTGGCCTTGGCGGCCGCAAGTCGCCGCCCTAAACCAGGCCGGAACCTCCGCTTCGGGGCAGTGCAGATTCCGCCCACCCTCGGCCGATTGAAACTCTCGGCGGCACAGGTGGAGAGATTCCAGGAACTCGGTCTGCAGGTCCATGTTTGGACCATCAACGAAGAGTCCGAGATGCGACGCCTGCTTGATCTTGGTGTCGACGCATTGATGACCGATCACACCCAGCTTCTGAAGGATGTCCTGATCGACCGGGGTCAGTGGCCACAATGACAGCCAAACTCGAAACCTGCTCGCCTCTAGAAAGAGTTCCATGATTCGTTCTGAACACACCCGCCGCGCCCCCAACGGGATGGTTTGCAGTATTGATCACCTGGCGTCGTCGGCCGGCGTCCAGATGCTGGTGGCCGGCGGCAACGCCGTCGATGCGGCGGTTGCTACCTCTGCGGTGCTGGCCGTCACGTCCCAGCACATGTGTGGCATGGGCGGCGATCTCTGGGCCTTGGTTCACCTGGGGGGAGATCAGCCCCCGGTCGCGCTCAACGCATCTGGTCGAGCCGGAAGCGGAAGCGATGCCGCCGCCCTGCGAAGCGAGGGGTACGAGCTGATGCCCTTCCGAGGAGATCTGCGTTCGGTACCCGTACCCGGTTGCGTGGACGGGTGGGCGGCGCTTCACGAACGGTTCGGGTCGCTGCGGCTCGATGACATTCTGGCTCCCGCCATCGGGCTTGCCAGCGGAGGCTTCCCCGTCAGCCCAATACTCGCCAACATGATCGACGGGGTTGCCGATGTCGAAGGCAACGACGACTACTTCCCGGATGGCAAGCCGGCGGTGAGCGGTCAGCGAATCAGTCGGCCCGGTGTCGCCCGTTCGTTGGAAGCCATTGCCGCCGAGGGCCCGAACGGTTGGTATCAGGGCGAGTTTGGTGAGGCCCTGCGGCGTCTTGGCGACGACTACGGGGGTCTCTATTCCCAGGCCGACCTCGCTACCTCTCGCGCTGACTGGGTCGAGCCAACCAGAGCCGAGGCCTGGGGTCACACCCTCTGGACGGTGCCGCCAAACTCCCAGGGCTACATCTCCTTGGCCGCGGCGGTGATCGCCGATGGGCTCGACCTGCCCCATGATTCCGACGATCCGCTGTGGGCTCACCTTCTGATCGAGTCAGCAAAGCAGGCATCGTTTGACCGGCGAACGGCACTCTATGAGGGAGCCGATGGTCAGGAGCTGGTCAGTGAACAACGACTGAGCTCTCGACGTTCGGCCATCGACCCAAGCCAGGCATCGGTGCTCACTCCCCCAGCGGCCGGCGGAGGCACGATCTATCTCTCCACCGTCGATCACAATCGAATGGGCGTGTCCCTGATGCAGTCCAACGCTGCGGGCTTTGGTAGTCACCTGGCCGTCCCCGAGGTCGGAGTCTTTTTGCAGAACCGGGGCTATGGGTTTTCCCTAGAAGAGGGACACCCGGCCGAACTCATGCCCGGACGACGACCTCCGAGCACACTGGCTCCCGCGCTGGTAACCAATCCCGACGGGACCCTGAGGAACGTGCTGGGCACCATGGGAGGCGACGGTCAGCCGCAGGTGGTGTTGCAGATGATGGCCCGCATGCTCCAAGCCGGCGTGGAGCCGGGCGAGAACATCTCTGCCTCACGATTCACACTGACCGTGCCCCGTGCCCTGGGATTCGATACGTGGGACCGGCAAGACGAGTTGATCGTCGCTATCGAAGAAGGGAACGGCTGGTCCGAGGGACTGGCCGAACGCGGCCACAACCTCAGAGAAGACCGCTGGGGGCTCGGCCTCTACGGTCACGCCCACATGATTGATGTCGCAGACGACCATGTCGCCGGCGCGGCCGATCCTCGAGCACTCATCGGTGCTGCCATCGGTTGGTAACCGGATCGATCGAGAAACCTACGACGGGTCGGCGAAGTTCGGCGACCGCTTCTCGAAGAACGCCTTGACCGACTCGACCTGGTTGGGTGAACCGATGAGCTTGCCGATCTCGGCTCGCTCGGCGGCGAATCCCTCGGCGGTCGAGACCTTTGGAGCTTCGTTGAAGAGCCGCTTGGCCGCCCGAACAGCGTCGGGCGACTTGGCCGCGATGTCTTGGGCTAGTTCCATCGCCATGGTGTGAGGATCGTCGCTCAGGTGGGTTGCCATGCCGATCTCGACGGCTTCGGTGCCGCTGACAATTCGTCCGGTGAACGTCAGTTCTTTTGCGACGTCAAGGCCGACCAGATTTATCAAGCTCTGAGTGCCGGTCATGTCGGGAATCAGGCCCCACCGGCTTTCCAGCACAGACATTTGAGCGTCAGGAGAGATGATCCGAATATCGGCACCGAGCGCAAGCTGGATGCCCCCACCAAGAGCATGCCCTGAGATGGCCGCAATGACGGGAACCGGGAGCGACGTCCACCCGTAGACCGCCTGCTGGCCTTTGTGGGTGATGCGACCCTCATCAGCTTGGGTGATATCTCGGACAGCCGCATCCCCACCGCTTTCGTCGTCGCCCGCCATGCCTTGGAAGCTCTCGAAGTCGAGCCCGGCGCAGAACGACCGACCTTCGCCCGACAACACAACGCACCGGACCGATGAGTCCTCGGCCAAGTGATCTGCAGTATCGATAAGGGCCTTGAACATTGCCCCGTCGAGAGCGTTCATCTTCTCGGGGCGGTTGAGGCGAACGTCGGCGACGCCGCCGTTCATGGTCACGGAAATCCGATCGGTCATCGCCTCAGACTAGGCGTCGGCTCCGAGCCACGGACAATGACGACAACCTCGATCGCAACAGAACCCGCGGTCCAGAAGGTACGACGCGGTCATGACAAACAGGCCGTTGGCCGGGTCGAAGTAACCCAGATCTCCAGCCTCCACTGCCTCGTCGTGAGCTCCCAGACATGCTTCGTAGTCAGGATGGTCCGGAGCAAATCGCTTGGGGTGAGGGACGGCGATGCCATCGGGCCGGGGCGTGTCAGTCACATCATCATGGTGCCAGCAAAAAGCCAGCTGCACGTAGGGAAAAAGCCAGATGGTGACCCGTTTTCACAGGTCACCATCTGACGAATCCCCCGTTGTACCCCCGGCTGGACAAGCGGTGACGCTCGTCACATCGCCGGTTCGGAGCCCAACCTAGCAGGCACCCAGCCTCTGTCAATAGGTCTGTGTCATCCTGCAACATCGGAGCGTCTGACCTGTGGACAAGTCGCGTAACCCACAGGGTTATGGCCCTAGTACCTCACAGGGCTGTCGTTCTAGGTTCGAGACATGGCCCGCTTCCTCGTCACACTCGCCGACCAGCGCACCGAAGAAATCTCGAGCGCCGACACCTACCAACAGGAAGGTCCATTGACCACCTTCTTCGTTGTCGGCAGCGAACGCCAGGTGATCGATTCCTGGAGCACCCGGCTGGCCAGCTTTCGCACTGCGGACATCACTGCGGTACGAAGGGTCGACGAAGAGCAGACACTTACTCCGATACTGAGGACAGCATGAGCGACAATCCGGTACTACTGGTTCACGGCTTCACCACATCAGCCCAGCGCACCTGGGCCGAACCGGGCTGGATTGACCTTCTCAAGGAGGCCGGCCGTGAGGTGATCGCACCCGATCTTCTTGGCCACGGCGACGCCGACAAGCCCCATGAGGTCGAGCCCTACGCAGCCGTCGAAGACCTTGTGTTGGCCGAGCTCCCAGAGGGCCAGCAGGTTGATGCCGTTGGCTACTCGGCCGGCGCCCGCATCGTGATGTGCCTGGCCTCCCAATACCCCGAGCGTTTCGGTCGCATCGTGGTCGGCGGCATGGGCGGTCGGTTGTTCAAACAGCAGGACGACAATCCGATCCTTGACGCGTTGGAAGGCCGAGGCGATCCCGACAACCTCGTCAACCAGCACTTCAAAACAATGGCCGAAGAGAACGGAAACGACCCGAAGGCGCTGGCGGCATTCATCCAACGAAGCGCTCCCAAGCTGGGCCACGATGAGCTGGCCCGAATCACCAGTCCGACTCTGGTGATCATCGGCGACAAGGACTTCGCCGGCCCCGGCGAACCACTAGCCGAGGCCATCCCCAATGCCGAGCTGGTCACCCTCAAAGGCATCGACCACTTCGGCCTACCCAAAGCCTTCGCCTTTGTAGAAAAAGGCCTCGATCATCTAGGGGCAGCGCCCTTTTAGTTGATCTTGTTGGGGGCTCGGCCGGCAAACCTGGTGCCGGGCGGGTCGTTGGCCCACGGCGCTTGACCCTCCCAGGTGTCGTCAAAAACAAGTTCAGCCATCGGGCGTCGTCGAACCGGACCGTGGTTTCCCTGAGGACGTCCGAGCGGCACAACACCAGCGATGGCGAACTCCTCAGGGATCCCGGTGAGCTGGCGCAGCTCGTCCTCGACCAGCCGATGCCAGCCGGTCAGAACCCCGCCGTACCCCAGTGCCCTCGCCGCCAACAGCATGTTCTGAACGGCCGGATAAATAGAAGCCCCGTCCTGGATACCGCCGTGGCGCACTTGGACACACGGCAGAACCACCACCGGCGTCAGCTCGAAGTTGTCGACAAACTGCTGCATGGCGCGGGCCGTTCGGGCCTTGGGGCTGTCGTCGGCCGCCCCCGTTCCCTTGTCGTAACCATCACCGGCTCGCTTCTGCCCCCAGCCTTCACGAAATGCCTTCCCCAAGAGCGCCTTCGCTTCGGCCGCTACCGCTCCATCTCGGAGAACGAGAAAGCGAAAGTCCTGTCGGTTGGAGCCAGTCGGTGCCCGGGTGGCGGAGAAAAGAATGGTGTTCAGGTCGTCGTCGGGGATGGGGTCCTCGGTGTAACGGCGAATCGATCGAGTCGAGGCCAGACCGGCAAGCAGACTTAGTTCTTGTTCAGACACGACCTGAGCCTCGCGCACCGAAGTGGCGAGGCCCAAGCGAAGAGATATGAAGTTGCGACTCGTCTGGCTGACGAGCTGGGATTCGATGGGGACTAGGCGGGAGCCTGCGAGGTGGCCTGTGACATGGCCATGGCATGGCGCACCAGGTTCACCAGCGTGTCACGGACTGCCGCCTTGTGGCGGGCGTCGGTGACCACAACCGGGACGTGCGACGGGACATCGAGTGCCTCACGGACATCGTCGGGATGGTGACGGAGCACGCCATCGAACGCATTGACGGCAACGATGAACGGCACTCCGGCGCGCTCCATGTAGTCGACTGCGGGGAAACAGTGTTCGAGACGGCCGGTGTCGACGAGGACGACGGCACCGATGGCTCCGCGAACAAGCTCATCCCACATGAAGTGGAATCGGTCCTGGCCCGGAGTGCCGAACAGGTACAGGACAAGCTCTTGGCCGAGAGACACTCGGCCAAAGTCCATGGCCACCGTGGTGGACTTCTTCGATGTGGCGTCTCCGAGGTCGTCAACGCCCTCGCTCACCTTGGTCATTGCTGCTTCGGTGGTGAGAGGGTCGATGTCGGAGATGGAGCTCACAAAG
Organism: uncultured Acidimicrobiales bacterium; assembly: GCA_937930655.1. GTDB lineage: Bacteria > Actinomycetota > Acidimicrobiia > Acidimicrobiales > SZUA-35 > JAHECQ01. The sequence goes on from CALHBU010000385.1 coordinate 31,609, forward strand.
GTGCTCTTGCCGACGGCGAAGCCGCCGGCGACGACGATCTTTACTGGAATCGGGTTGCTCATGGTTCCCTTACAGCGACTGGAGCCCGTCGAGCACGCGCTCGAGCAGACGCAGATCTGGGCGTTCGTTGGTCTGAGTAGGTGCGGTATGTGTGGCGACGAGGCCTTCGCTGACGAGATCGCCAACGAGGATTCGTGCCACCTGAAGATGAATCTTGAGATGGGCCGACACTTCGGCGATGGACTGTGGCTCTGTGCAGAGCCGAACGATCCTCTGCCGTTCGTGATCGAGCGAAGCGAGCCTCGAGTTGCCGTCAGGAGTGCTCTGAACGAGAGCCTCCATTGGTAACTCGACCACGCTTCGCGTCCTACCCCGTGTGAGGAGGTAGGGCCGCACCCTCAAGGAGGTGAAGGCGTCGGTCTCTTCGGTCATTGAGGAAGTGCCGCCTGAAGTTCGGCTCGAAGTTCTGGTGTGAGCATCGCCCCGGCTTTTTCGACAAGCACGGCCATCTCGTAGGCAACCAGGCCAACGTCGCAGCCAGCTTGGGCCATGGTGGCCAACAGTGAGCCATCGCTGATGCCGGTGACGAAGAGGAAAGCGTTTTCCATCTCGACGATCACCTCGGTGACGGCGCCGCCTCCGAACCGGCCAGCGGCTCCGTAGGCCAACCCAATCAGACCCGACGAGACGGCGGAAAAGCGATCCACGGAGTCCCGGTCGAGGCCGGATGAACCGGCAATTGGTAGCCCGTCGGACGAAACGACGACCGCTTCGGTGACTCCGGGGACCCGCTCAACGAAATTGTTGACAAGCCAGTTGACATTGCTGGCCTGAGTACTCATGACGGTCATGCCTGTTCTCCACTTTCGTAACTGCTGCTTTGGTCTGTGGCACCGCTGGTGGGGCGACCGCGGCCGTCCCGGTAGCGAGCCAACATTTGGCGAATCTCTTCAGGACTACGGGCGCTGGCCTTGATGGGCCGTCCGCCGTCGGTCGCAGGTGCTTGAGACTCGGCACGATTTCGTTTCACCAGGCCAGCACTTGCGGCACCGGCGGGAGCCGGTGATTCGGTCTCCAGGAGGGAGGCCATGCCGGCATCGAACTGGTCACCACTAGGGATGGCCTGCTCGAGATTGTCGGGCGAGGACTTTGGTGATGGGAAGCTCGGTGGCGTCCACGTGTCTTCGGAGCCGCCGTCGGCTGGTGCGGCGAACGGATCGGCCGGTGATTCGGCAGGCGAGTCGAACGAGGGGGCTGCTTCAAACGGGCTGGAGCTCTCGAACGAGGGTGCATTATCGAACGAGGGTGCAGCATCAAACGAGGGCGCAGCATCAAACGGTTCGGCGGCATCGAATGACGGCGTCGAGTCGAAAGAAGTTGCGGCGCCGAACGGTTCGGCGGCATCGAATGACGGCGCCGAGTCGAACGAGGGCAGCTCGGAGGTCTGGGCATCGCCATCGAGGATGGGTGCGCCCCGTTCGGGCATGACCGGCGGCGTCCACGCTTCCTCCGAGGAGGGAGCAAAGGGATCAGCCGGCGCATCAGCGGGGGCGGCAAAGGGGTCCTCGGTGGTAGACCCACCAAGAGCGGACGGGACGGAACCACCAAGAGCGGCAGGCACGTCCTGCATTGGTGAGTCTGCGACCGGGCCGCCAAGGCCGGCAGGTACACCGCCGAGTCCAGCAGGTGCGCCTCCACCGAGGGCAGCAGGAATCGGGGCGCCACCCAACGCTTCGGGAGCACCCGGTGCGGCTGGAGCATTGGAAACAGGGGCGCCGAGGGCGGTGTCGGGAGCGGCATCCATGGCCGGCATGCCGTTGGTTGATTGACCCACGGTGATGATGGTCGAAGGCACGAGGACAAGAGCGGTGATACCGCCACCCTCGGTGTAGGCCAACTCGACCTGCACCTCGAGTCGTTGGCCAAGACGGCCTATGACAATGAAGCCGAGGGAGCGGGAGAGACCCAGACCGAGCTCGGGAGGATTGGCCAGCGTTTCGTTCGATGCCCGAATCTGGTCGTCGGTCATGCCGAGCCCATGGTCGGCAACGGTGATGAGGTAGCAGCCGTCGGGCTGTGCCATACCGTTGACTTCGACCGGGCTTTCCGGTGGCGAGAACTGGGTGGCGTTCTCCATGACTTCGGAGAGCAGGTGGGCTAGGTCAACAGCAGCCTGGGCACCAATCTCGCCGTCGTCGATCTGCATGAGATGAACGTGTCGGTAGTCCTCGATCTCGCTCATCGCGACTCGCAGGATGTCGGCGACGGCCACGGGGCCACCACGACGTCGGCTGGGTTCCGCTCCGGCCAAAACCAGGAGACTCTCAGCGTTGCGGCGCATACGAGTAGCGAGGTGATCCAGGCCGAACAGCTCCTCGAGGCGATCGGGGTCTTCCTCGTTGGACTCGAGCCGGTCAATGGACTCGATCTGACGATCGAGGAGACTCTGGTTACGGCGAGCGAGGTTCACAACAAGGTCACTGAGACCCTGCCGCACGAGGTTCTGTTGCTCAGTGGCAACCTGGCTGGCCGAATCCTGCACCGAGTTGAGTGCACTGACCAGCTTGCGCATTTCGTCGTTGCCACCCTCTTCGATCTCGAGCGGAGGAAACTCGGGAGTCTCCATTCCCGGGGTGCGGAGCGACTCGACGAGGAGCGGCAGTCGGACAGTGGCAAGTTCGTTGGCTGCGCCACTGAGCTCATCGAGCGGGTCGGTAATGGTCCGGCCAATGACGATGACGGTCAGGGCGCTCAGAATGAACGCAGCAAGCGCCACGATGCCTAGGGTCCGGATATCGCCGGAGAGCGCATCCACTGAGTCGGCGCCTCGGAAACCGAGGAGAACACCGTACGCAGCGACCATTGCCAGGACCACCAAAGGTGGAACGACGATGGCGAGGAGCTTGTTTCGAAGTGTCAGGTTCTTGAACATTGGCCTCTCACAGCACGCGGTATTGGATCGACACTGCATCCATCGGCCAAAGTTCACCGACCTTGAGGTACCGTCTGAAATCGTGGAAACAGATGCGCTTCAAGGTGATCTCAGCACCACACCTCTGCCTGACCTTTTGCAACGGCTTTCGGCAGATGCCCGTTCTGGTCTGCTTCGCTTGGCGAACGGCGGTGAGCTGTGGTTGGACAACGGCCGGGTGTATTTGTCGACAACAGCAGCCAGTGCCGACATCGGCTCGGTTCTCTTTGGCGCTGGCACTGGCGGTCTTGACGAGATCGCCGACCTCCTGGCATCGACCCAGGATGTTGCCGGTCAGCTCGCCGACCGCGATCCGGCGGCTGCCCCCGTGCTGGAACGGCTGCTTCACGAGCACAATCTCACCGGTCTCTTCGAGTTGTTGGTGCCCCACGAGGGTGAGTTCAAGTTCGAAGACGGTCCGGTCCACCCCCTTGGCAGTCGTTTCTCGGAGCCCACCCCGGAGCTCGTCAGCCAAGCCCAGCGCCGGCTGGACATCTGGCGCCAAATTGCTGCCCGGATCCCGTCGACCGCTGTCGCCTTCTGTTTGAGCCGAACCCTTCCCGAAGAGGCCGAGGAGCGAATGGTCACCGCCGATGAGTGGCGCTATTTGTCTCTTCTCGACAGCCACCGGTCAGTTGCCGACGTCATCAACGTCACCGGAGAGAGTGCTTTTCGAGTTTGTTCGTCGCTCTACCGACTCCTGCTCGAAGGGGTCATAGAAGAGGTCGAGCCCACCGAGACCTAACGGTCAGGTGAGGGGGCGATCAGTTGGCCTGACCGGCTCTGGTAGCAGGGTGTCGCCCATCAAGTGACGATCGACGGCTGCCGCGCAGCTTCGGCCTTCGGCGATGGCCCAGACAATGAGACTCTGGCCTCGGCCCATGTCGCCACAGGCGAAGACATCATCGACTGACGTCTTCCATTGATCGCTCCGATGGACGTTGCCCCTGGCATCAAGTTCGACGCCAAGCTGGTCAAGAACCGAACCTGGTTCGGGTCCGGTGAAACCCATGGCCAGAAAGACAAGATCCACCGGTAGCTCGAAGTCGGAGTCCGGCACGGGGTCGAAGGACGGCCGCCCGTCGACCATGTTCATCTCGACCTTGGTGCCGCACAGCGTTGTCAGCTTGCCATCCGTGCCCTTGAGCTCGGTGGTATTGACCGAGAACCAGCGCTCGCCGCCCTCTTCATGCGCTGATGAAACACGGAACATAAGTGGCCAGGTGGGCCACGGTGTGGTGTCGGCCCGGGAGTCCGGTGGACGTTCCATGATCTCGAACTGGTGCACACTGGCCGCACCCTGACGATGGGCAGTGCCGAGGCAATCGGCACCGGTGTCGCCGCCACCGATGATGATCACGTTCTTTCCGTTGGCATCGATAGGCGAGCTTTCGAGATCGCCCTCCTGCACCCGGTTGGCCAACGGGAGGTACTCCATTGCCTGGTAGGTGCCTTCCAGCTCGCGGCCCGGCACCGGGAGATCCCGCCACTGGGTGGCCCCGCCAGAGAGCACGATGGCATCGAACTCGGCCTGGAGTTCGGCGACCGGAATCGAGCCTTCTTCATCGGCAGGTCCGCCGACGTTGGCGTTTGTTCGGAACTGGGTGCCCTCGGCCTCCATCTGAGCCAATCGCCGATCGACAACCGACTTCTCCATTTTGAACTCGGGAATGCCATAGCGGAGCAGGCCGCCGATGCGGTCGGCCCGTTCGAAGACCACGACATCATGCCCTGCTCTGGTCAGCTGCTGAGCGGCTGCCAAACCGGCTGGCCCAGAGCCTACGACAGCTACCTTGCGCCCGGTCTTTTTGGAAGCGATAACCGGACGAACCCAGCCTTCTTCCCACGCCCGCTCGATGATCGAGACCTCGATCTGCTTGATGCTGACGGCCTCGGTATTGATGCCGGCCACGCACGCACCCTCACAGGGGGCGGGGCAGAGTCGGCCGGTGAATTCGGGGAAGTTGTTGGTGGCGTGAAGACGCTCGATGGCTTGTTCCCAGTTGTCTCGGTAGACAAGGTCATTCCAGTCCGGAATGAGGTTGCCGAGGGGGCAACCGTTATTGCAGAACGGGATTCCACAGTCCATGCAACGAGAGGCCTGGGTCTGGACCTCGTTGTCGTCGAAGTCTTCGTAGACCTCTTTCCAATCTCGAAGCCTGACTGGGACCGGCCGTCTGGTGGGCGTTTGTCGCCCATGCAACATGAAACCTCTCGGATCACCCATGGGCAGCCTCCATGATCGCAGCCATCGGATCAGTTCCGTCGGCCTCGGCTTGGCGACGAGCCAAGAGCACACGTTTGTAGTCGGTTGGCGTGACCTTGACGAAACGCTGCGACTCGTTGGTCCACGATGCCAACAGTCTCTCGGCAACCGTCGAGCCGGTCTCCACGAAGTGGGCTTTGATCAGTTCTTGCAGCTCGATCAGGTCTTCGTCGTCGAGTGGGTCGAGCTCGATCATCTCGTAGTTCACCCTGGTAGAGAAGGTCTTGTCGGGGTCGTACACGTAGGCAATGCCGCCCGACATGCCGGCCCCGAAATTGCGGCCAGTGGGGCCAAGAATCACCGCTTTCCCGCCGGTCATGTATTCGCATCCGTGGTCGCCGACGCCTTCGACAACTGCGCTGGCTCCGGAGTTTCGGACGCAGAACCGTTCGCCGACCATTCCTCGTAGGAACATCTCGCCTCCGGTGGCTCCGTAGAGAATGACGTTGCCGGCAATGATGTTCTCCTCTGCCGCAAACGGCGAGGTCTTTGGTGGGAAGATGGCCATCCGGCCACCGGACAAACCCTTGCCGACATAGTCGTTGGCATCGCCCTCCAGACGGAGGGTGATGCCTCTAGGAACAAAGGCGCCGAAGGAGTTGCCGGCCGATCCGGTGAAATCGATCTGGATGGTGTCGTCGGGCAGTCCGGCGCCGCCGTAGATCTTTGTCAGCTCGTGGCCCAGTAACGTGCCGACCGTTCGATTCACGTTGCGAATAGGAAGGGCCAACCGCACCGCTTCGCCCTTTTCGAGCGCTGGTTGGCAGGCCGCAATCAGTTGCTGATCAAGGGCCTTGTCGAGACCGTGATCCTGGGTTTTGGTCTGGTAGCGGACCGCTCCCGGGTCGAGTTCGGGAACGTACAAGATTGGCGCCAGGTCGAGGCCCGAGGCCTTCCAATGCTCGATGGCGGCCGTCGTGTCGAGCACTTCGGCCTGGCCTACTGCCTCCTCGATGGAACGGAATCCGAGTTCGGCCAGGTATTCCCTGACCTCTTCGGCGATGTACTCGAAGAATGTCTCGACGAACTCTGGTGTGCCGCTGAACTTGGCCCGCAATTCGGGATTCTGGGTTGCGATGCCAACCGGGCAGGTATCGAGATGGCAGACCCGCATCATGATGCAGCCGGAGACCACCAACGGAGCAGTGGCGAAACCGAACTCTTCGCCGCCCAGAAGAGCGGCAACGATGACATCTCGGCCCGTCTTGATCTGGCCATCGACCTGCACCACGATTCGGTCCCGCAGGTCGTTGAGGAGCAGCGTCTGCTGGGTCTCAGCTAGGCCGAGTTCCCACGGTCCGCCAGCGTGCTTAAGTGAGGTGAGCGGTGAGGCTCCGGTTCCACCGTCGTGGCCTGAGATGAGGACGACATCGGACTTGGCCTTGGAGACACCGGCCGCCACGGTGCCGACACCGGCCTCTGCGACCAACTTCACATGGACCCTGGCCTCGGGATTGGCGTTTTTGAGATCGTGGATGAGCTGGGCCAGATCCTCGATGGAATAGATGTCGTGGTGAGGAGGAGGCGAGATGAGACCGACACCGGGTGTGGAATGGCGGGTCTTGCCGATCCATGGGTACACCTTGCGGCCCGGTAGCTGTCCGCCCTCCCCTGGCTTGGCACCCTGGGCCATTTTGATCTGAAGATCATCGGCGTTGGTGAGATATTCCGACGTCACGCCAAAACGACCTGACGCCACCTGCTTGATGGACGATCGCTTGGAGTCGCCGTTGGGAAGGGTGACGAAACGCTCGGGATCCTCGCCTCCTTCGCCGGTATTCGACTTGCCGCCAAGGCGGTTCATGGCGATGGCCAGTGTCTCGTGAGCTTCGGCCGAGATCGAGCCGTAGCTCATAGCGCCGGTAGCGAAACGTTTGACGATCTCGGAGATCGGCTCGACTTCGTCGATGGGCACCGGAGGCCGATCGGAATTGAACTGAAAGAGACCACGGAGGGTGGCCAGCTGTTGTGACTGGCCGTCGACGAGGGAGGTGTACTCCTTGAAGACCTCGTACCGCTTACTCCGAGTGGCGTGCTGGAGCTTGAAAACCGTGTCGGGATTGAAGAGGTGATACTCGCCTTCTCGACGCCACTGGTATTCGCCGCCGAAGTCGAGCTCTCGATGCTCGGTCATCTCGGGGCGATCGGGAAACGCCCGCTTGTGGCGAGCTTCACAAGCGGTCGCGATCTGACTGAGTCCGATGCCGCCCAGCTTCGAGGTCGTGCCGGTGAAGAACTCATCGACCAGGGCAGGGCTGAGGCCTACCGCTTCGAAAATTTGGGCTCCGGTATAGGAGGCAACGGTTGAGATGCCCATCTTGGACATCACTTTGATGACGCCCTTGCTGGCCGCTCGTAGGTAGTTGTGGGCAGCCAGGTTGGGGTCGGCCTGGGACTTGTCCCAGGCAATACGGTCCTCGATGGCTTCGAAGGCAACCGACGGGCACACCGCGGCAGCCCCGTAGCCGAGAAGCAGTGCGAAGTGATGCACTTCCCGTGCATCGGCGGCATCGACGACCAGTGCGGCCTGGGTGCGGGTACGTTCTCTGACCAGGTGATGATGGACTGCTCCGGTGAACAGGAGCGAGGGAATCGGCGCCATGTCGGCCGTAGCGTCGCGATTGCTGACGATAATGATGCTTGCGCCGCCTGCTATCGCTGCGGAGGCTTCGGTGCGAAGGTTGTCGAGGGAGGCTCGAAGGCCTTCAGCCCCCTCTGACACGGGATAGAGGGCGGTCAGGGTGATGGCGCCCAGGTGGGGAAAGCTGCCCTCGTCGTTGGCGTGAGAGATCTGCATCAGCTCATCACGGGTGATGACCGGATAGGGCAGGCTGATCTGCCGGCACGACAACGGGCCCGGGTCGAGGATGTTGCCCTCCGGTCCGATGGTTCCGGCCGCTGAGGTGACGAGCTCTTCCCTTAGGGCGTCGAGCGGCGGGTTGGTGACCTGGGCGAACAGTTGAGCGAAGTAGTCGAACAACATGCGAGGCCGACTAGAGAGCACGGCTATTGGGGTGTCGGTTCCCATGGAGCCAATGGCCTCGGTACCGCTGAGAACCATGGGCTCGACCAGAATGTCCAGCTCTTCCTCGGTGTAGCCGTTGGCCACCAGCTGAGGGACAAGATTCTCGTGCACAGGATGGGGTTCTGCCCGGTCGGGAAGGTCACTGAGTTCGACAACGTTCTCGAGCCACGTGCTGTATGGCTGGCTGGCGGCCAGGCCGTCCATGATCTCGTCGTCGTCGACGATGCGTCCCTTGTCGAGATCGACGAGGAACATCTTTCCCGGTTCCAAACGGCCCTTTTTGATGACCTTGGACGGGTCGACATCGATGACGCCGACTTCGGAAGCCATAACGACCAGACCATCGTCGGTAACCCAGTAGCGACTTGGGCGAAGACCGTTGCGATCGAGGACGGCGCCGATGACCGAGCCATCGGTGAAAGCAACCGAGGCCGGGCCGTCCCACGGCTCCATGAGCGAGGCATGGAATCGGTAGAAGTCCCGGTGGGCGGGGTTCATGGCGTCGTTCTTTTCCCACGCCTCAGGAATCATCATCAGAACGGCGTGAGGGAGGGAGTAGCCGCCAAGGTGGAGAAGTTCGAGTGCCTCGTCGAAGCTTGCGGTGTCGGAAGCATCGGGCGTGCAAATGGGAAAGAGTCGCTCGATATTCGGACCCCAGTGGGGAGTGGCGAGCAGCGCTTCCCTGGCTCGCATCCAGTTGCGATTGCCCATCACGGTGTTGATTTCGCCGTTGTGGGCCACGAACCGGTACGGGTGGGCAAGCGGCCAACTGGGAAAGGTGTTGGTCGAGAAACGGGAATGGACCAGGGCCAAAGCTGTCTCGAACCGGTCGTCTTCGAGATCAGGAAAGAAGTTGGGGAGCTGAGGCGTGGTGAGCATGCCCTTGTAGACGATGGTCCGAGCGCTCAGGCTTGGGAAGTAGACCTCGTGCCCGGTGCTTCGGTGGACCGTGTGCTCGATGCGCTTCCTGACGGCGTAGGCCCGACGGTCGAGTTCGATCCCGCTCAGCGTCGGTGTGCCCTCGGCTGATGCAATAACCAGCTGCCAGAACGACGGCAACACGCCGAGCGCCTGTTGTCCCAGGTCAGAAGGGTCAACCGGGACCTCTCGCCAGACGATGACTCGGAGCTCTTCTGACTCAACGATCTCCTCAATGGCTGTTCTGACCGAGGCTGATGCTGTGGGATCGAGGGGAAGAAAACCGATACCGGTTGCGTAATCGCCGACCGCGGGGAGACCGTCGATGAGGTCGCGGTAGAGCCGATCGGGAATCTGGGTGAGGATGCCAGCGCCGTCGCCGGTATTCGGCTCGGCGTTGGTGGCACCTCGATGTTGCAGACAACGAAGGGCGGTGAGGCCGTGCTGCAGGGTTGCATTGGTTGCGACGCCGTTGAGATCGGCGACAAAGGACACGCCGCAGGCATCGTGTTCGTGGCTGGGGTCGTAGAGGCCTTGGGCCGCGGGGATTGCTGACAGCTTTCCTGTGAGGGATGGTCGTGGCACGGGTTCTCCTGGTCTGTGGAGCGTGGGCGAGGCGGGGACAGCACTGGCCCAGCCGGGAGAAGATCCCAAACGCTAGCTCTAATTCCGATGTGGTCCACCCCTGTCCATCGTTAGTAGCGATGGATCGAGTGGGGAGGCGAGACGGAAAAGGGCTAGAGGGGTGTTCTACTCGACGACTCTTCGCACGAGCCGGCGGCAGACACCGGCGGCACCGTGGGGAGAGCTAGCGTTCACTCTATGCCGGACACCCCCGCTGCCCCCAAACCCGTCTCTGCCAATACGACCGCTCGCAAACAGGCTGAGGACGTTCTTGCTGACATCGAGGCATCGCCCTCGCCATATCACTGTGTAACCAGGGCAGCCGAGCTGTTGACCGCCGCCGGTTTCGAGGCGGTGGCCCGAGAAGCGCGGCTTCCCACCGCGGCTGGCGGCTACTTCACGATCCACGGCGGTGCTCTGGTGGCGTGGCGATTGACCGACGCTTCAACCAATGGCTACTGCGTGGTCGGTGCCCACACCGACTCACCAAATTTGAGACTTCGGGCCCGGCCTGATGTGTCTTCGGCCGGTTGGTCACAGGTCGGGGTCGAAACCTACGGCGGCCTGCTCCTCAACTCCTGGCTCGACCGCGACCTGGGTTTCGCCGGCCGAGTCACGGTGCGGGGTTCTCACGGACCGGCCGAGACCCTTATCAGAGAAGACCGCCCCGTTTTGCGGGTACCGCAATTAGCCATCCACCTCGACCGAGAGATTCGAGACAAAGGCCTCCTTCTCAACCCGCAGCAGCACCTGACTCCGCTGTGGGCCCTTGGTGACGCCGGGGAGGGCGACGTGCTGGCCTATGTGGCCGACCTTGCCGATGTGTCGGCCGACGCCGTGCTGGCCTGGGAACTCATGGCGTTCGACACCCAGCCTCCTGCCATCGTCGGGCGGGACGAAGATCTCGTGGCCTCGGCCCGAATCGACAACCAGCTCTCCTGTTTCGCCGCTACCCGCGCCCTCGCCGACCTCGACGGAGCCAGAAGTTCTCGGATTCCGGTATTGGCCCTCTATGACCATGAAGAAGTGGGATCGGCCAGCTCCACCGGTGCCGCCGGCGGGTTCCTGGCCAATCTCCTCGAGCGGATCTCGGCCGCCAAAGGCGTTGACCGGGTCGGACATCTTGAAGCTCTAGCCAGCTCGATCGTGGTCTCAGCCGACGGAGCCCACGCAACCCATCCCAACTACGCCGACAAGCATGAACCAAATCACCACATTGACGTGAACGGAGGTGTTGTGATCAAACGGAACGCCAACCAGCGATATGCCACCGACGCCGAAAGCGAAGGATTCATGCGTCAGGTGTGCGCCGATGCCGACATCCCGGTCCAGACCTACATCCACCGCAATGACCTGCCGTGCGGTTCGACCATCGGCCCCATCACAGCAGCCGAGTTAGCGGTTCCGACCGTCGACCTGGGGGCGCCGCAGTTGGCGATGCACAGTGTGCGAGAAATGGCCGGAGTGGCCGATATTGGCTTCCTGACAGGGGCTCTGGCTGGCGCCTGGGCGGCTAGCTAACTGTCTCAGCCAACCATGTTGTAGCCACGGGCCGGGGCCACTACCGTTCGACGGTCGCCGCGCCCCCGCTAGCTCTTTCGCCTGAGGAGGTGCGGCCGCCACACCTAGCACCCCCTCTGAGGAGAGACGCGTGGAAGCAGTTCCCTATCTCGCCCTGGCGTCGGCCGTAGCCGCCCTGGGCCTTGCCTATTTCTTCTTTGCTGACGTGAAGAAGGCCAGCCCCGGAAACGAGCGCATGGTCTTCCTCATGACGGAGATCCAAAACGGCGCCAAAGCCTTTCTGACCCAGGAGTACACCTGGGTCGGTGCATTTGGTGTCGTTATGGCTGTTCTCATTGCAGCTGTCATCGCTCCTCTCGCCGCTGTCGCCTACATCCTTGGCGCTTTCCTCTCGGCCCTGGCCGGCTACGTCGGTATGACGGTGGCCACTATGGCCAACGCTCGTACCACCGAAGCGGCCAAGGACGGCCCGGGCAAAGCGCTGCCAATCGCCTTCCGAGGTGGCGCCGTGATGGGCTTCTCCGTCGCCGGTCTGGCCCTCGGCGGCCTGATGATCGTCTACGTGCTCTTCGTGCTTGTCATGAAGGTCGATGATGCCTTCGAGGTAGTCACTGCCTACGGCCTCGGCGCTTCCACAATTGCGCTCTTCAGTCGTGTGGGTGGCGGTATCTACACCAAGGCCGCCGATGTCGGCGCCGACCTGGTCGGCAAGGTCGAAGCAGGGATCCCCGAAGACGATCCCCGCAACCCGGCCACCATCGCCGACAACGTCGGTGACAACGTCGGCGACGTCGCCGGTATGGGCGCCGACCTCTTCGAGTCGTACGCCGGCTCGATCATCGCCCCCATCTCCCTCGTTGCTTTCGCTCTGGCCCTTACCGCCGAAGAAGCAACAGCCACGACCAACATCTCGCTTCTGATGTTCCCCGTCGGCATCGCCTTCGTGGGCATGTTGGCCTCGATCGTTGGCTCGTTCCTGGTCAAGGGCGGCGCATCCACCGACTCCAAGGCGCTTTCCAAGGCCCTTCACATGGGCACCAACGTGGCCATGGGAATTACCGTCATCGCCACTATCGGTATTGCCATGTGGCTCTTCGGCAGCAACGAGGACTTCGACCAGCCCATCGGGCTCGCCATCAGCGTCATCGGTGGCCTCATCGTCGGTTGGGCGCTTGGCAAGACGGCCGAGTACTACACCAGCGATCACTTCGGTCCGGTCAAGAAGATCGCCGAGCAGACCAACACCGGCCCAGCCACCACCATTCTTGGTGGCATCTCGGCCGGCATGGTCTCTGTCGCTGCCTCGGTCGTTCTCATCGTCGTCGGTATCGGCATCGCCTTCTACGGCGGCGAGATGGCCTTCGACAACATCGGCGCCCTCGACGGCGGTATCTACGGCATCGCCGTTGCTGCCATCGGCATGCTGGCCACCACCGGCGTCGTCGTCTCGGTCGACGCCTACGGGCCAATCGCCGATAACGCGGGCGGTATCGCCGAAATGGCCGAACTCGATCCATCGGTTCGGGAAGTTACCGATGCGCTCGACTCGCTCGGTAATACCACCGCTGCTGTCGCCAAGGGCTTCGCCGTTGGCTCCGCTGCTCTCACCGCATTGGCCCTGTTCAAGAGCTTCGAGTTCGCAGTAGCCAAGGCATCGGCTGGCGAGGTCGTCCTCGACCTCGATATCGGCAACGTCGACGTCTTTGTCGGTCTCTTCCTCGGTGCCATGCTGCCGTTCCTTTTCGCAGCGCTCACCATCGACGCTGTCGGTCGGGCCGCTCAGGCCATGATCGTCGAGGTTCGTCGTCAGTTCGCCGAGATTCCTGGTCTTCGTGAAGGCAAGCCGGGCGTCAACCCCGACTCGGCCCGCTGCGTCAAGATCTCGACCGACGCCTCGCTCAAGGAAATGATCATTCCTGGTGCCCTCGCCGTGATCGTGCCGCTCGTTGTTGGCTTCGTCGACATCGACGCTCTTGGTGGCCTGCTTGCGGGCTCACTCGTCACCGGTTTCGCCCTGGCCATCTTCATGGCCAACGCTGGTGGTGCCTGGGACAACGCCAAGAAGTACATCGAAGCTGGAGCCCACGGTGGCAAGGGCTCGGACAACCACAAGGCCGCCGTTGTCGGCGACACCGTCGGCGATCCTTTCAAGGACACCTCCGGTCCAGCCATGAACATTCTTCTGAAGGTCATGACCATCGTCAGCCTCGTGTTCGCTAGCGCCTTCGTCTAGTGGAAGACTGACGGCTGTGACCGTCCGCAAACTCACCAGCACCGACGCTTTCGTCGTTGTCGATATCCCAGACACACCGGCTACCGGTGTTGTTCGCTCCGCTCGCAAAATTCTGCAAGGAGGCGCAAAGGACCTGGCCCGGTCGGCCAGTTACTCCTTTGCGGCCTTCGAGATGCAGCGCAGTGGAGCGTCAGCTGGCATCAATGCCGAGGGCGAGGCAGTGGCAGACGCCATCGCCGCCTTTGCAACCGAACTCAGCCCAGACGCCGAGACTGGTGCACTGCACCTCGATCCGGCAAAGGGCGTCGATCCTTCGCTCCTCGCTCCCCTCGCAGCGGCGGCTACGGGCCGAAACAATGCGGCCGACCCAACCAAGATTGCCGCAGCTGGCGTGGTGGCGGCCACCAGTTGGGCTCTGGATGGCCTCGATGGTCGTTCGGTGGCAATAGAAGGCAGCGGCCCCATACCGGAAGCCATAGCTGCGGAGATCGTGGCTGCGGGTGGCTCCATCGTCGATGTCGATGGTGTCAAAGAGAAGCCGTGGATGATCTGGGGTGCCGACGCCGATGCGGTCCTGGCCGGTTCCAAAGCCGGCACCCTCACCCACCAGGGGGCGCCTTTCGTAAAAGCCAAGGCCATCGTGCCATGGGGACCAATCCCGGTCACGGCAAAGGCCTTTGCCATGCTTACCCGAGCCGACGTGCAGGTCCTCCCCGACTTCGTCTCGGCTGCCGGCAGCTTGTTGGCCGGCTATCTCGAGGGCGATGCCGACGCAGTGCATTCGTCGGTAGTCGAACGGATCTCCTCAGTTCTGGCTGAGGGGGCATCCCACGAAGCGGGTGTGCTGCTCGGCTGCTGTCACAAGGCCGAAGCCTTCCTTGCCTCCTGGACCGATGTTCGCCTCTTTGGTCGCCCGCTGGCGTCCTAGGGGCCGACCTGATCGGTGTATTCCGCGGAAGACACCACATGCTCCAGGTAAGGCAGCCGGCCGAGCCGGTCAACAACATCCAGCCACTCGTCCACCTCGCTGGCGGTTGGCTGGCGACCCAGCAACCCACGGGTGAGCACGGTGATTTCGGAATGGGCGCCTGATGTGTCGAGGTGCTCGGGCGACTCGGAGAACAGCAACAGCAGCCGTCCCCTATCGAGGCCGGTCCGTAGCTGCCCGATCCAGTAATCCAAGCCGCCCTGATCGGGCTGGCGACCCAGGACCCGTTGGTAGGTGGCGGTGATGAAGGCTTGATCGGAAACGGTGGCTCCGTCCTCGAACTCTGACGCTCGGGCGAACTGGAGGGCAATGCGTTCGAGGGTCGCTCCGCCGCGAAGCTGGGCGATCCAGTAGTCGAGACCGCCGGCATCGGGCGGCCGGTTGAAGAAACCTAGGTACAGGCGAACGATCTGCCGTTGCCGATGGACGTCGAGTTCGTCGGCCAGCTGATTCAGCATTGAGACGAGGTTGCCTTCCGACGCCCGAGTGCGTGCGGCCCAGGTGGTTTGCTCAGTGATGGTGGGTGGCCGGCCGAGGAGTTGCTGAAAGGACTGAGAGACGAAACTCTCTGCGGTCGCGAACGGGGGTAGCTCGAGTGGTCGAACCTCTGCGCTGAGTTCGGACTGGGGGCTCACGCCGGCTGCCGTCCT
>CALHBU010000386.1 GCA_937930655.1 uncultured Acidimicrobiales bacterium
CAGTTCTACGACCCCGAGGCCGAACGGTTTCTTCCCGATCGCTATGTCGAGGGGAAGTGTCCGCACTGCGAGTACCCCGATGCCCGGGGCGACCAGTGCGACAACTGCGGCCGCACCCTCGACGCCACCGACCTGGTCGAGCCCCGCTCGAAGATGACCGGTGCGACGCCGGTCCTCCGCGAGACCGAGCACTTCCACTACCGGTACTCCGATTTCGAGTCGGAACTCAAGGAATGGCTGGGTTCCCGCCAGAACTGGCGAAGTCATGTTCTCAACTCGGCCCTGGGCTGGGTCGACGAAGGCCTGCACGACCGAGCCATCACCCGCGATATCGAATGGGGCATCGATCTCCCCGTCGACGATCTCGGACCAGGCAAACGCATCTATGTCTGGTACGACGCCGTCATCGGCTATCTCTCGGCGTCGCAGGAATGGGCAGCAGCGTCCGGCGACCCGTCAGCGTGGGAACGCTGGTGGAAGAACGACGACGCTCGCTCGTACTACTTCGTTGGCAAGGACAACATCCCGTTCCATGCGCTGTTCTGGCCAGCCCAGCTGATGGGTTACGGCGGACTGAATCTGCCGACCAATGTGCCAGCCAATCAGTACATCACCTTCAAGGGTGGCAAGGCATCGGCTAGCCGGGGCATCGGGCTCACTATTCAAGAAGGCCTTGATCGTTTTGAGCCCGACGCCATTCGGTTCGCTCTGGCCGCGGCCTTTCCCGAGCAATCCGACACCGAGATCTCCGAAGAGGAGATCGCTCGGCGGGTCAACGAAGAACTGGTGGCTACCTGGGGCAACCTGGTCAACCGGGTGCTCTCGATGGTCAACAAGAACTGCGATGGCCAGATTCCGCCGCCCGGTGAACGAACCGAGGAAGACGACGCGGTGCTGGCCGCAGTCGACAACGCGCTGAGTGAGGCCGGACAACACTTTGAAGCCGTCGAATTGCGGAGCGCCCTACGGTCTGCCATGTCTGCCGCCCAAGCAGTCAACACCTATCTGAATGCCACCGAACCATGGCGGGTGCTCAAAACCGACGCATCCCGAGGCATCGACATCCTCCAAGTGGCGCTGGCCGCGGTCAACGGTGTCAGGGTGCTTTTCGCACCCTTCCTGCCGTTCAGCACGGCCCAGCTGGACACCGTCCTCGGGCCCTTCGACGGCTGGCAGCGACCCGAACTCGAAACTGGTCGCCCCATCGCCAAACCGACACCGTTGTTCACCAAGATCGACCTCGAGGCGGAGAATGAGTGACGTCGACCCGGTAAGCGACGCCGAGCTGGCCCGGTTCAGGTGGTTCGATAACCATTGTCATCTCACCACCATGAAGACCGACCCAGCGGAGGCGGTGGCCGACGCCGCAGCCTCGGGAGTCGTTCGACTACTAACCGTCGGGTGCGACCTGGAGGACAGCCGCCAGGCGGTTGCCATTGCCAAGCGCTTCGATGGTGTTCAGGCCACCGCTGGCATCCATCCTCACGACGCGTCCGCCGTCGTCGATTCATCGGTGCTGGCCGACATCGAAGCCCTCTTGGCCGATCCCGAGGTGGTGGCAGTCGGTGAGTGTGGACTCGACTACCACTACGACAATTCGCCTCGGGAAAAGCAGCAGGAGGTGTTCGCCGAGCAGATTCAATTGGCTCACCGCCACGACCTGGCCCTGGTCATCCATAGTCGGAGTGCGTGGGATGACACCTTCGCCATTCTCGATGAGCAAGGCACACCACCACGCACGGTGTTTCATTGTTTCAGCGGTGGCCCGACAGAAGCAGCGAAAGCGTCGGAACGAGGCGCCTATTTGTCTTTCAGTGGAATCGTCACCTTCAAGACGGCCGACGACCTTCGGGCCGCCGCCATCATCACCCCCGATGATCGTCTGCTCATCGAAACGGACTCACCGTTTCTCACCCCCGTGCCGCATCGTGGGCAACCGAACCGACCGGCCCTTGTGTCCCACGTGGGGGTTCAGGTAGCCAAAGTTAGAAATCTTTCGGTGGAAGAAGTAGCCCACATGACGTGGGAGAACGGCAAGAATCTCTACGGAGAGTGACCGTCGCGCCACTCGCTGGATGTTGCGGAATCATGACAAGCCCCATAGTTTCACCGTCCGTGCGACGCAGTCCCTCCCCTGCCTCGTCGTCAGCCACACCTGGTGGGTCAACCGTGCTCGACCGTCTGGTCGAAGATGGCGAAACCGACTCGGCGATGTCTGACGGCCCACGATCACCTTTCGGTGACGACTCCAACGGCCGCAGGCTGGCCCTCGGAGCGCTGGTCCTGTCCCTGCTTATTGGCATCCCCATCCTGCTCTCTCAGGACGACTCGGGTGCTCAGGAGGTGCAGACCGTCGAACAGACCACGACCACAGCCGATGCATCGTCGGTCGCTCCGACCACAACTCAGGCACCGACAACCACCGCCTTGGCCACCACTGGTCCATCAATCCTCCAGGTAAAGCCCGACGAGGCTCAGGAGACCGACGAAGCGTCAGGCGCTACATCCACCACAAAGCTGTCGGCCACCAGCCCAACGGATGCACCCACAACCGCCGCTCCAACGACGGCAGCGCCCCCCACCGCGGCGCCTACCACGGCCGCCCCCTCTACTGAGGCGCCTACGACGGCCGCCCCGACAACCGCGGCACCAACCACTGCAACACCGACAACCGCCGCCCCCACCACAGCTGCGCCGACCACCGCGGCACCCGAGGCTGAAACCGGCCCCTCCGCTGATGGGCAGGCACCGACCGACAAGCCATCGGTCGACCTCCCCGAATCCTCCGACGACCCCGAGCCAATCCCGGTCGTTCCAGAGCCGGAGGTCGTCGACGGCGAACCGACCGCCGAACAGTGGCGAGTGTTGCGGGAATGCGAATCCGGTGGCAACTACACCATCGTCAGTTCCAACGGCCTCTACCACGGGGCCTACCAGTTCCATCCAGACACATGGAACGGCACGGCACGCCAGGCTGGCCGTACCGACCTGGTTGGCGTCTTGCCCAGCCAAGCGGCACCGGCCGACCAGGATCTGATGGCCCTCGAGCTGTGGCGAAGCCAGGGTTGGGGCCCGTGGCCGACCTGTGGCAAGAAGGCAGCAGCAGCTGCCTGATCGTCGACCCGGCTGCCTAGGGTCAGTTCGTGGCACGCCGGCTCACCCCCTCAGACGTTAGGGACCTGCTCGACCGTCACGGACTCGAACCGAGTCGGGCGCTCGGCCAGAACTTTCTGATCGACCCCAACACCATCGACAAGATCGTTCGATTATCCGGGGTCGGGCCCGGCGACGGCGTGGTCGAAATCGGGCCGGGGCTGGGATCGCTAACCCTGGGTCTGGCTGATGCGGGGGCCGATGTGGTGGCGGTCGAAATCGATCGCTATCTCTTGCCAGCATTGGCCGAGGTCACCGTCGACCTGCCGGTCACGGTGGTGCATGGCGATGCCATGGATTTGGACTGGCCCACCGTTTTGGCCGACGCCGGCCATGACCAGTGGTCGGTCGTCGCCAATCTGCCCTACAACGTCGCCACGCCACTGGTGCTCGATCTGCTGGCCGCCCGGCCAGAGTTCCGGCGGTGGCTGGTGATGGTGCAACGGGAAGTAGGGGAGCGGCTTGTGGCGGCTCCTGGCACCAAGGCCCGCGGTATCCCGTCGGTGCTCACCTCCTACTGGGGTGTGGCCGAACTGTCGGCCCGTATCTCTCCCGAGGTCTTTCATCCGCGGCCTCGGGTCGACTCGGTGCTGGTGAGCATCGAGCGGGCGGCTGAGCCAAGAGTCGACGCCGATTTCCAACGACTGGCAACCCTGGTGCGGGCCGGGTTTGGGCAGCGCCGCAAGATGTTGCGGCGAAGTCTCAGTGGCCATTTCACCGAGGAACAGATTCTCGCCTGTGATGTTGCGCCCACCGACCGGGCCGAACAGTTGGACCTCGCCTCCTGGGGCCGTCTGGCCAGGTTCGAAGTTAGCTAGGTTCCACCCATGATTGTCTCGTTGGTGGCCCCGGCCAAGCTGACCCTCAGTCTTCGCTGTACCGGTGTCCGCGATGACGGACTGCACCTCATCGATGCCGAGATGGTCACCCTCGACCTCTACGACACGCTCGAAATTGATGCCAACGGAGAAGGCCTGGTGGTTGTTGGCGGCGGCGACGACGTCACGGCCGACGAAGACAACCTGGTCAACCGAGCGCTGGCGCTAGCCGGAAGAGATGCGGGAGTTCGGCTCTCAAAGCGGGTCCCCTCCCAAGCCGGACTGGGCGGAGGTTCGGCCGACGCGGCCGCTGTCCTACGGTGGGCCGGCTACGACGATGTAGCCGGCGCCGCCACCATCGGAGCCGATGTGGCTTTTTGTCTTGTCGGGGGCCGAGCCAGGGTGACGGGATTCGGCGAGGTCGTCGAGCCATTGGCCTATAGGGAACAAACGCTCACCCTTGTCACGCCGCCGCTGGCGTGCCCCACCCCGGCGGTCTACCGGGCCTGGGACGAACTTGGCGGACCGACAAACACCGAGAGTGCCAACGATCTCGAACCAGCAGCTCTAGCTGTTGTCCCTGAACTGGCCCGATGGCGCGACGAACTTCAAGCTGACACCGGACTACGGCCGACGTTGGCTGGTAGCGGTTCGAGCTGGTTTGTGCCGGGAGCGCATCCTGGACCCGGTCGTCTGATCGTAAAGACCACCCCTGCGGGGTGGTCTCCAACTCTCAGTGCCGGGTGAGCGACAACACCTTCGTGTTGCCGCTATTTCTTGTTGCGGCGTTGCACTCGAGTGCGTTTCAGAAGCTTGCGGTGCTTCTTCTTACGCATACGCTTACGACGCTTCTTGATCAGCGATCCCATGAGAAGGCCGAGGCTAGCGGAGTCGTAGGCAGTCGCAACGCCGCTAACGTCAAGACCGATCCCGGGTAGTTCAACTGGTAGAACACTGGACTTTGAATCCAGCCGTTGCAGGTTCGAATCCTGCCCCGGGAGCGCGGCTCCTTCCGCCTTGTTGGCCGGTTGGCTTGCTAGACATGTTCAACAGCGCACCCGACGGGAGAGCTCATGACACAGCAGTTGTCGGCACTGGTGATTGCCACCGGTTCCGGAGCGACCATGCACTCGGAGCGGCCAAAGCCCATCCACCTGCTCTGCGGCCGCCCGATGCTGTCCTTCGTCCTTGATGCAGTAGGCCGGGCCGGAGTCCAGCAAGCGGTCGCCGTCACCGGGCAGTCCGGCGACCGGGTGAGCAAGCGAATCTTGGAAGATCCGCCCAGCTTTCCCCTCCAGTTTCTGGAGCAACGTTTCGATCGAGGACCGGCCGACGCCGCCCTCATCGGACTCACCGGGTTCGACGACTTCGAGGACGATGGCGATGTGCTGGTGGTGCCAGCCGATCTTCCGTTGCTGCGTCCCGCCTCTCTGGCCGAACTCATTCGGGTCCACACCGAGACCGACTCGGTCTGCACCGTGCTCTCCACCGAGATCGACGATCCGACCGGCCGGGACCGGATTGTCCGAGATAAACACGGCGAGGTATCAGGCGTCGTTCGCTCGGCCGATGTGCTCGACAGCGAACTACCGCTCACCGAGGTCCCGCTTGGCGTGTACTGCATCCGGCGTGGCCTGCTTTCACCAGCGGTTCGCCGCACCACGCCCGACCCCGTCAGCGGTATGCACCGCCTCATCGATGTCGTCTCGGTCCTGGCCGAAAGTGGGCACCCGGTCGCCAGCGCGTCGGTTCCTGCCAGCGCCGACTTCGTTCCCGTCGACTCCCGTCGGCTACTGGCCGATGCCGAGGCCGAACTACGTCGTCGAACCAACATCGGTTGGCTGGACCTTGGCGTCACCATGGTCGATCCGGAACGCACCTATCTCGACGCAACAGTGCAGCTCGGTACCGATGTCACGTTGTTTCCCGGCACGATCCTGCAGGGCAACACGGTGATTGGCGACGGATGCGAGATCGGTCCCGACACCAGGCTCGACCGCTGCACCGTCGGTAAAGACTCGGTGATGGAGAAGACCATGGCTCGTCTGGCCGTCATCGGCGACCACTGCCGGGTCGGTCCTTTCGCGGTGATCGAGCCCGGAAGTGAACTGGCCGATGGCACAGTGACCGGACCCTTCTATGCTGCACGCGACGACGAGTAAGCGACCTCGTCGAAGTGGGTGGGGATCGCCCGGGGACGATGGAAGCTGTAACAACAAAGACACTGCATCTCTTCACCGGACGCCAGAACCCGGCGTTGGCTCACGCCATCGCCAATGATCTGGGCGTCAAGGTCACCGAGGCGCATCTAAGCCAGTTCGCAAACACCGAAACCCATTGCCGGTTCGCAGAGTCGGTGCGCGGCTCCGATGTGTTTATCGTCCAGAGCCACGGAGCGATAGATGGCCGCTCGGTCAACGACGCGTTGTTCGAGCACCTGATCATGGTCGACGCGGCCCGCCGGGCTTCGGCCAAACGCATAACGGCGGTGATGCCGTTCTACGGCTACGGCCGACAGGACCGGAAATCCGAAGGTCGGGAACCCATCACGGCCCGACTGGTGGCCGACTTATTCGCGGCGGCAGGAACCTCCCGGTTGGTTTCCATCGATCTGCACAGCGGCCAGATCCAGGGTTTCTTCAACGGCCCTGTCGACCACCTCACGGCCATGCCGGTACTGGTCAACCACCTCAGTGGTGCGGGCGACGATCTGGTGGTTGTCTCTCCCGATGCTGGCCGGGTGAAAGTGGCAGAACGCTATGCCCAGCAGCTTCACGCCGACCTTGCCATCGTTCACAAGCGCCGGGTCAAGGACGTGAAGAATGCGGTCGAAGCGAAGGACGTCGTCGGTGAAGTCGAGGGTCGTCACTGCGTGTTGATCGACGACATGATCGACACCGCCGGAACCATCTGCTCGGCCGCCGAGCTGTTGGTCGAGCGCGGCGCAAAGTCCGTTTCGGCGGCTGCCACCCACG
>CALHBU010000387.1 GCA_937930655.1 uncultured Acidimicrobiales bacterium
CGCCGCCATCGGCTTCTACCTGCTGAACCAGCGGGCAGAAAGCGATACCGGGGGCACCGGTGCCCCGCCCCAGGGAATCTGGCCCGCCCCACCGGCTGATCCTCGAGCGTCGGCCAGCGTTCCCGGCGAAACAACGCCAACTCCCACTCCCCCTCCTGCCCCGGCAGTTGCACAACCGCCATCTGCAGTCACCCCTTCCACGTGGGCGCCGCCGGCCAGCGAACCGACCCATTGGGCCACACCGGTTGTGGCCTCGGCACCGGTGGCTCCAGCCCCACCCAAACCGCCGGTCACCTCGGTGACCCTTGCCGTGGCCGCCGTCGTGGTCGGCGCATTGTTCGCTCTCAGTCAACTGCGGGACCTCAACCTCGGATCGAGCGCGTTCTTCGGCGCCTTCGCCACCGCATGCGGACTCGGTCTGATAGCGAGCGCCTTCGTCGGTCGGGCCCGACCGCTCATCCCAATCGGTCTCGTGTCGCTTCTGGGTCTGGGCCTTGCGCCCCTCGTGGACACAACCGTCGATGGAGGTCTCGGACCTCGGGAGTACATCGTGACCTCGGAGGACGAACTCCGACCCTCCTATGAGGTCGGAGGTGGCTACATCGAACTGGACCTTCGTCGCTTGAACCTCACCGAGGACCGGATAATCAACGTCGACGTCGGTGCCGGCTACGCCGAGATTGATGTGCCCGGAAACACCAACGTTCGGGTCAATGCCGAGAACCAATTCGGTTATGTCGACGTCTTCGGCCGAGATCAGTCCGGTGTGGGCAGCTCGTTGAGTCGGTCAGCGGAGGCCGGAAGCGATGGCCCAACGCTGACTATCAATGTGACCGTCACCTTCGGCTCGGCGGAGGTGCGTCGTGGCTGATTGGGATCCAGCAGCAACATGGAATCGCGAGGAACGAGACGTGAACGACAAGCTGACGACTGACGAGGCTCCAACCGATGAGCTGCCGGTGGACGAATGGCAGCAAGATGACTGGCCGAGCGAGTCGAGCGATGCGGTCGTGCCCGAACCCGACCAGCCGATCGAGCGGTTCAAGAAGCGCCGTGTGGTCATCGGCGTGGTGTTCCTCGTGCTCGGGTTTGCTGGAGCCATCTCGGACCTGTTCGACGTTAACGCCGGCACGGCGCTGGGCGTCTCAGGGTTGATCGGTTCGATGGTTCTCCTGGGCGCCCTGGTACTGGGTGCCCGACGGAACGCTCGACTCTTCAGTCACACAGCGATCTGAGGGCAGCGAGTTCGGAGGCCGAGCCGAGGGCGATGATCACGTTGCCCTCGGCCAGCTTCGTTCCTGAAGCCGGATTGGTGTGATAGCGACCGTCACCATCGCGGATGGCGATGATCAACGGTCGACGTTCTTCTCGCTCAGCCAGCTCGGCCACCGCACGCCCGGCCAGATGTGATCCGGAGGCAACTCGAATTTCGTGCGCGGCCACATCGTGACTTTCATCATGAAGTACCTCGTCGAGGAATTCAGCGACATTGGGTTGGAGAGCTACCGCGGCCATGCGAGACCCACCGATCTCGTGGGGGTTGACTACCCGGTCAGCCCCGGCTTGGAAGAACTTCGGCTCGTTCTTCTGATCGGTCGTTCTGGCCACAATGAACAGATCGGGGCAAAGACTTCGGGCGCTGAGGGTCACAAACAGGTTGTCGGCGTCGTTGCTCAAGGCTGCGATCAATGTGCTGGCCCGTTCCAGACCAGCCAACCGAAGAACACCATCATCGGTCGCTTCTCCTATGACGACCGGGTGATCTGAAAGATCGTCGGGGGGTTCGCGATCGATGACAACCATTTGCTGGCCCGCTCGTCGGACCGAATCGGCAATGGCGTGACCGGTTCGACCCCACCCGGCGATGACCACATGGTTCTCGAGTCCTTCGATTTCTCTCAGCATCCTTCGCCTCCGTAACTCATCGTTCAGGCTTCCCTCGATGAACGTGTCGACCAGCAGACCGAGGGTGTACACGACAGAACCGGTCCCGGTGACCACCAGCACAAGAGTAAAGACCCGATAGGGGGTGGTGATTTCGTCCGCTGTCCCGACCTCCTGGAACCCCACCGTGGTCACGGTGATGACCGTTTGATACAGAGAGTCGAAGAAGCTGAGGCCCAGCAGCATGTACCCGCCGGTCCCGGTCGCGATGACCAGCAACAGGATGAGGACACCAAGTCGCACCCGTTCCCATGGCTCGCGTTGAAGCGACTTCCGCCATCGCGGTCTGGTTCGAATAGGCAGCCTCATCTGACTGGAACATTCTCATGCCGGGCAGAACTTGCGGCGGACGGTGACAACAGCGACGACTAGCTGGACATCAGGCCAAGCGGGCGATGGCAGTGAGGGTTCCTGCCGGAATTTCGGTGAAACCACCGTCCCGCACCACGACCGCGTGGCGCCCACCATCGGTGGCTTGAGCGTGCAGCTCAGCTTCCCAGAGCGATGCCTCGGCATGAACCACCCGCACCGGCTGGCCACTCTCGAACCATCGCTGCCTTTCCGGCATGTCTTGCTGACGCCACCACAGCTGCAAGGCATGAGCACTCTGGGCCGCAGCTTTGCCCCAACTCATCTCGACTTCAGGAGTGATGAACACGAGAACCTCTCCCCCGGCCCCGACGGTTTCGGTCACAGGATTCGGCTCATCAAGGGGAGTCGACTTGATCTGCAGCTTGGCCACCGCTTCGGGTACCTGGTCCATTGGCGATGGAACGTAGGCCCGAACCTCGGCCCCACCGACGGTTGCCGTGAAGCCATCGGGCTCCTGGGCCCGTTCCCAGGCCGAAGCCCGACCGCGGCGAACTAGTTTCCGGATCCGACCGCCTCCCTGCCATTGCTCGATTGCGTCGGCCCAGGGTCCTTCGGGTTGGGCCCGTTCATCGGAGAGAAGCCCCACGACGGCAAGACCAGAGGCCGCACAGACCTCGGCGGTGGTTGGCGGCGTAAGCTTCTCGACCCTGGCCGCGAGCTGCATCGCCCAGGGGGCTGGAGACTGGGCGGGAGTGGCCATCTCCCCTTTGTATCCGTTCTACCCTTCTGCCATCAGCTCCCGTCCCACCTCCTCGGGGATCGGCACTCTCAATGAGGGTTCGCTCCACGCCGCACTGAAAGAGCGTTACGCCGAACCAGGCGACCACTTCGAAGTGCCGCTGGAGGGGTTTGTCATAGACATCCGCCGTCCCGGCCTGCTCATCGAGATCCAGACCGCGTCGTTCGGATCAATGGGTCGGAAGTTCGACCATCTTCTGGCCGAGCACCGCATGCTGTTGGTTCACCCCATTGCAGTGGAGACCTACCTCGACCGGCCCAACGCCAAGGTCAGGAAGTCGCCGAAAAAG
>CALHBU010000388.1 GCA_937930655.1 uncultured Acidimicrobiales bacterium
CGGACCGAGTTGATGTACTCCCGCATACGGGGAGCGGGAGCCGACCATGGCGTTGAGAAACGCCGCTCGTTGTGGGCCTTCACCTGAGAACCGAGGCCCAGCACGAAGCGACCGTTGGAAGCGGCTTGAAGATCCCAGCCCATGTTGGCCGACATCATCGGGCTCCGGGGGAAGGCAATGGCCACCCCGGTCTCGAGCCGAAGGGTGGAGCTGTGAACGGCGGCCACCGCCAGTGGCAGAAACGGGTTGTGGGCGTTTTCGGCGATGGTTACCCCGTCATAGCCGGCCGCTTCGATGGCGCCGATGGTGGCGGGAACCGACCGCAGGTCGCTGTTGGGCAAAGAGGTGAGAACTCGCATGGGCGAAGTCTGACACCCTCGCCGGGTGCCTACCAGCGCAGCCTCAGCGCCTGTTCAGACCACCCGAGCGGTGGCCTTGCCGGTTGGGCCGGCCGGGTCCAGGGGTGCCACTTTCGACTTCTCGACCGAGCTTTCCCGCTGGTCGCTGATCGATTGTGGGCGGACCGCTACTGCGGCGAGGAAACCGAGGAAGGCAATGAAGCCGCCGAAGGCGTAGGTGCCCATGAACCGGCCCGGGGTGGCGGAGGCAGTGTCTCCGATAAGCACGCTCATGGTCTGGATTCCGCAGACGATGCCGATCATGGTGACCTGCTGATTCATGCCGTTGGCGATCCCCATGTCGGCTCGATCGACGCTACCGACCATGGTTGCCGCCACTGAAGGCTGCGAAACGCCGGCTGCTACTCCCGACAGGCCGAGTCCGCCAGCAATGAGGCCAATGCCGACTAACGAGTCAAGCGGCGAAGCGGCAACGAAGCAGGCCATAGACGCCAACATGAACATGGTGCCGATGATGATCGGTTTCCGGAGTCCGATGACAGACGGCATGCGCCCGCCAAGGATGGAAGCTCCGCTGAAGGCGGCAGGGCGGAAAGCGATGAGAAGGGCCGCGCTTCCGACAGTCCAGCCATAACCCTTATCGAGCAGACGAGGAGTTACGACGAATCCGCCCATGTAGGCGAACTGTGTAAGCGATGCTGCAATCATCGGCATGGTGAAGTTGCGACGGTTGAAGTAGTCGAGTTTGAGGAGCGGGGCGTCGACCCGTCGCTCGATCATCACGAAGAGACGGAAGGCGACGACGCACACGGCCAACATGGCCCAGGCCAAGGGGTCGGCGACAGCACCGGAAAACCCCTTCACCGGGTTTACGACCTGGGTGATGAAGAGCAGCCCGGAGAGCACGCCGAGAGCCAGGGTGCCGGCGCCAGCCAGATCGAGCGGGGCGCCTTCCTGCCGGGGCGTCGGTCGAGCCACGAAGAAGGCAACGACTAGGGCCACGGTGGTAACTGCGCCGAACGCTCCGAAGACGGGGCGCCAGCCTTGGGAGTCGATCAGCGGGCCGCTGAGTACTACTCCGATCACGGGGGAACCAGTCATGGCGAAGTTGAACCAGCCAAGAGCTTTGGCCCGGTTCTCGACCCCGTAGGCGTGAATCATGAGAGACATGCCGTTGGGGTTGACCAACCCTCCGAAGACGCCGAAGAGAACCCGGAAGGCGATTAGCGACGCTGCGTTCCAGGCCAAGGCGCAAAGCACGGTGGTGACCACACCGCCGGCCAGTCCAATCAGCAACATCTTTCGGTTGCCGTGAATGTCGCCCAATTTGCCGCCGATGGGGGTGGTCACCGCCACCGCCACCATGAGGCCAGTGATAGTCCAGGTCATGGTGGACACACTGGAGTCGAGGTCGGTGGCGATGAGGTCGAGCGACACCGTGACCACGGTCATCAGCGAGCCAAAGGCCATGACCGACAACATGATCACCAAAAGCAGCAGTCGCTGATAACGACGCTGATCTGGCGACACCAGGGTGTCGGACGCGGCAAGAGTGGTGATTTGTTTCAAATGAAGGGGTTGCTCACGGGCTGGGCGGCCCGGAACGGATTACTACGAGCCTCTAAGCTTATCGCAGAGCCTGGGCATCGAGCTGTACCGGGTTGACCACCAGGCTCTGGAGAATCCTGCCTACGGGACCGTGGTCGTCGAAGACGATGGCACTCATGAGGGCTACGCCGTTGCCGGTCTGTTCGGCTTGGGCGTCGAGCGCCAGCCACGGGCCGATTGGTGCTCGATGAAGCTGGAGCGTGACATCAGGATTGATGTAGTTGCCCCCATCCGGGGCCCGTTCCCAACCGGCAGCTGCGGCCAGGTCGGCGATAGTGGCAGCCATCACAAACGGGCTATTCGGTCGCCCCTCAATCAATGGCGAGAGCAGACGGAGCCAGGTGGTACCCGGCCCTTCCTGCTCGTGGGAACCGCTGACATAGCGGAGTTCGCTGGTGTCGCAATTGAAGCCCGGTAGTGGGTAGTCGAAGTCAGTTTGTTCCCTCGGCTGAGCCGGCTCTGTGGGTCGCGGTGGTGGCCCAGCTAGGCCTATCTGAGACGGCGACTCAGGCGTTTGGTTGGTCAACCACATCGATGACGCCCGAGCTACCAGATCGCCCTGGTGCTCGATGGTGGCGTCCACCACCACCGTTCGACGGCCCGGCTTCACCAGCCGTGCAGTGACCGAAAGCTCAGCCAACGGAACAGCCCGCAACATCTCAACCGTGAGTCGTGAGCAAAGGAGTGAGGGGGGCGCCACCTGTTCGCAGGCCCAACCGAGCAGGCCGACCACCGGTCCGCCATGCAGGGTTTCAAGGCTCCAGGGACCTCGGCAGTAGGCAGTGGGGACCACGGTGGAGGCGAGTGCCGACGCTGATCCCGATGCCGGTGTCTCACTGGACCTGAGGGCGAAGAGGGCACCCCCGGGCTGAGTTTGGGGCAGCGACCCATCGGGCATTGGGGTGGGAGAGGTCATGGAAGGCTCACAGGTTGTAGCGCGATGGTTCGGTCCGCAGCCACTCCCCGACTCGCTCGCCAATCATGATCGACGTGAGGTTTGTATTGGCCCGCGGCACGGTGGGCATGATGGAAGCGTCGGCTACCACCAGCTGATCAATTGCATGGCACCGGCCGTACTCGTCAACGACGGCAGTCGGATCTGAGGCCGGCCCCATCCTCGCCGTACCGCACGGGTGATACCCCGATGCTGAGACTCGACGGGCCAAGCGCTCAAGATCGTCCCGGCTTCTCCTGGCTGCGTCGGGAAAACGAACGGCCGAAATGAACTCTTTCAGTGGCGCCTGCTCGGTGAGGGCCAAGGCGTCCTCGAGTGCATTCACATGGCGCTCGATGTCGCGCTCGTTCTCCCCGAACCGCTGCATGATCGATGGCTTGGCATTGGGATCAAGAGAGGTCTGGCGAAGTTCGCCCCGGCCATCGACCTGTTCGAGACTGGGGGCCAGCATGAAGAGTGGCCCATCAGCCCGGCGTCCGGCCCGCGTCATGAGCTCGATATTCACATCGAGCGGCGAGCTGCTTCCCCGGCTGGTGTAGCGGCAGATGGTCTGTAACAGCGGCAGCTCGGGCCGGCAGAACTCGGGAAACGCTGGTTCGAGCAGGATGAATAACGCAGGATGATCGGCCAGGTTGGCGCCAACCCCGGGGACCTCGGCCACCGGTGCCACTCCCAATCGATCGAGTTCAGCCCGGTCGCCGATGCCTGATCTGACGAGGACACCGGGACTGTGCACAGCACCACTGGAGACCACGACCAGTTTGGCTTTGATGTGTTCGGTCGATCCGTTGGGACCGTTGACCTCGATGCCTACCGCCCGGCCGTTCTCGACCAAAACTCGATTGGTGGTGGTGTCGGGACGGATCGTCAGATTCTCCCGATAGCGAGCGGCTGACAGATAGCCGAGAGCGGTCGAAATTCGCAGACGGCCCAGCTTGTTCATGGCCATCGGGCCAACACCAATGGCATCGGGGGCATTGACATCGTCGCAAGCCGGATAGCCAACAGCCCGCGCTGCTTCGATGAAAGCCGCTTGGGTGGGCACTAGCTCGTCTTCGGTCCACCGCCGGATGGAGATGGGCCCCGAGTCACCGTGGAAATCCTCGCGGCCGAAGTCGAGATCTCGCTCCAGCCGGTTGAGGGCGGGCAGCACGTTGTCCCAGCTCCAGGCCGGATTGCCGAGGTCGGCCCACTCGTCGAAGTCGGCGGGAATGCCCCGAAGGGCGATGGTGGTGTTGACCGCGGTTGAACCGCCGGTCACCCGACCCCGGGGAAAGGGGTCTACCCGATCTGCCGCCGAGGTGTGTTCGAGGCCCCAGTCATGGTCGACATAGGAATTGTCGTGACCGTTCACTAGATCGTCGGGGAGATCGGCCGCCCGGCTGTAGTCGGGGCCGGCCTCTACGAGCAGCACCGATCGATGGGGGTCCTCGCTGGCTCGGCTGGCGATCACCGCGCCTGCCGCACCGGCTCCGATGACCACGACATCCCACACTTGATCTTGTCGCTGGCCAGGCTCGTGATGGCTCTCATCCTGCTCGGGCATCACAGCAGTCTGGTCGTCCTTCACCCCATCGACCACTCGCAACTACGCTCCGGCCATGGCAGACCTGGTGATTCGCAACGCAACAGTGATCGACGGAACGGGCTCGGCCGGTTTCAAGGCCGATGTGGCGATCGATGGCGATCGCATCACAACTGTTGGTGACGTTGCCGAGAACGGTGATCGGGAGATCGATGCTGCCGGTCGAGTTCTGGCGCCGGGCTTCGTCGATGTCCACACCCACGATGATGGAGCGTTGCTTCGGCATCCTGGTATGGAGTTCAAACTGGCCCAGGGTTGCACCAGCCTGGTCATTGGCAACTGTGGCTTCAGTGCCGCACCTGCCATCCCGGGCCAGGAAGGTCCGAGCGAACTGATTGGTGTTGAGCCGACGTGGACCGACTACGCCAGCTTCTCGGCCGCCGTCACCAACGTTGGGCCGGCCGTCAACGCCATGGGGCTCATCGGCCACAACACCATTCGGGCGCTGGTCATGGGTCTGGAAAAGCGGCCACCGACCGATGCAGAGCTGGACCAGATGCGGGAGCACGTCGGGCAGTCGATGGAGCAGGGAGCATGCGGCTTCTCGACCGGACTGATCTACGAACCCGGTCGGTACTGCGAAACCGACGAGGTCATCGCCCTGGCCGCAGAGTCAGCAAAACGAGGTGGCATCTATGCAACCCACATGCGAAACGAAGGCGATCGGCTGCTGGAGGCAGTCGACGAGGCCATTCACATTGGTCGCAGCGCCGGCTTGCCTGTTCAGATTTCCCATCACAAGTCGGCGGGTCGGCAGAACTGGGGGAAGATCGGTCAATCGTTGGCCAAGGTCGACGAGGCTAGAGCGGCCGGCGACGACGTCACCCTCGACGTCTACCCCTACACGGCTGGCAGCGGGCCGATGGCCCAGTACTTCGACGTCGACAACGTCAACCCCGACCTGGCCGAGGTGATTCGCTTTGCCAGCTGTCCGGCGTTTCGAGAGTACGAGGGACGGATGGCGGTGGATGTGGCCGCCGAGCAGGGCATCCCGGTGACCCAGCTCATTCGCGATGTCATTTTGGCTCCCCTCGGTGACAAGACGGTTTGCATCCAGTTCATCATCGATGAAGCCGACGTCGAGGAGAACCTGAGACACCCGCAGATGATGGTCGGCTCCGATGGCATTCCCAACCTCAACGGAAACCCCCATCCCCGCCTCTTCGGAACGTTCCCCAAGGTGCTGGGCTACTACGTACGAGATCGAAACATTCTTGGGCTCGAGGAGGCCGTTCGGCGAATGACCAGCCTTTCCGCTAACCGGTTCGGCCTGGTTGATCGGGGTCGGGTGGCAGAGGGACTGTTCGCTGATCTGGTTCTCTTTGATCCAGCGACGATCATCGATACTGCGACCTACGACGATCCGAAACAGGAGCCGGACGGAATCGACCTGGTTGTCGTCAATGGCGTGGTGGCGCTGGAAAATGGCACCCACGCCCGTTCTGCTGACGGCACCGCGGCCGGACGGATGCTGGCTTACCGGGCCTGAGCTCGGCTTGGGACCAACAGAACCAGGCCGGCCGAACCAAGGGCCAGCACCGCCACCAGCAGATAGAGCAGATCGAAGCCGGCCGACGAGTCGCCGATGGCGCCACCAATAAGCGGACCGACGAAGAGCGAGACGCCGTAGATGAGGGTGAGCGCTCCCAAGGCGTTGGAGAATGCCCGGTCGCTCACCTGGTCCCGAAGGGTGGCGGTCACCAGAACCGGAAAAGCGAATGAGAAGCTCCCGTTTATGACCGCAGAGATGGTGGCGTAGGGCTCGCGGCCGGTCAGCACCAAGAGCGACGCGATGCCAATCATGGCCATGGCCGATGCCATGACCGGACGCCGGCCAATCCGGTCGGACAGGCGCCCAAGGCTGACGGCGCCGATAATGGCCGAGAGGCCAATCAGCGAGTACAGGGTGGCAACATGGCCCTCGCTGAAGCCGTCTTCGGTCAGCTTGGCTCCCAAAAACGGGGCGTAGCCGGAGATGACGAGACCGAACAATATGTAGGCCAGGGTCAGCGGGACCCAGCCGTCGACCTGGCGAAGATTGGCCAGGCTGATTTTGGTGTTGGACTGTTCGGTTGCCCCCGGGCGCATGAAGACCAACACCAACACCAGAACTGCGGCGGTGAAGCCGGCTCCGATGGCCCACAACGGCCGCCATGCTCCGTCATCACCCAGAAACCCACGCACCAGCCGAACACACTGGCCAATTAGGACCAGGCCGAAGCCGATGGACGATGACAGAAAGCCCATCACCATTCCCCGCCGGGAGGCATCGACGGCACCGGTGGCGATAGCCGGCACCGACATCCAGATGCCACCGCTCCCCGACCCCAGCAGCGCTACCCCGGCGGCCAGCTGAGCGAAGTCCTCAGCCACGGTGAGGACCATCAATCCGCCGAGGCAGACCCAAAGGCCGAGAACCAGAGTGACGAGTGGTTCGATTTTCCCCGAGAACTGGGTCATCACGGCCACGCCGAGCATGTAGGCGACAAAGGTGACCGTGGCCAGGAGACCGGCCCGTTGGTTCGATTGGCTGAGAAGGTCGTCTCGTATGGCGGTCAGCAACACCTGGTAGGTGGTGCGGGCCAGCGTGTGGGAGACCATCACGCACAGGCCGGAGAGAATGATGATTCTCTTCACCGCTGGTTAGCCGTGCATGCCGCCGTCGACAACGAACTCCTGTCCACTGCAGTAGCTGCCATCCTCAGACGCCAGGAAGAGCACCATCCGGCCCACTTCGGCTGGATCTGCTTCTCGGCCCAAGGGCACGCCACGAAGCATACGTTCCTTCGGAAAGTCGGCGGTCATGACGGTGTCGATGATGCCGGGGTGTACCGAGTTGACCCGCACGTTGTGGGGCGAGAGTTCCTTGGCTGCAACCTTGGTCATACCTCTCACGGCAAACTTCGATGCGGTGTAGGCCATGGACCCGAAGATCCCTTCCAGGCCGGCGACCGATGAGATGTTGACGATCGAGCCGGCCTTTTGTTCGATCATGGTTGGGGCAACGGCTCGCATGCCGAGAAATACGCCGGTCTGGTTGATGGCGATGACCCGATCCCAGTCCTCGGTTTGGTAGTTGACTAGTTGGGCGGCATGCAGAATGCCGGCGTTGTTAACCAGCGCGTCGATCCGACCATGGCGACCCGCTACATCGTCGACGACCTTGGCCCAATCGGCCTCGCTGCTGACATCGTGATGCAGGAACTCAGCGCCCAGCTCACCGGCCGTCTTCTCGCCTTCGTCATCGAGGACGTCGGTGAGAACAACGGTGGCCCCGGCGTCGAGGAACAGCTGCCCCTCGGCGGCGCCCTGACCCCTGGCCCCTCCCGTGATGATGACGACCTTTCCGGTCATGTCTGCCATTGTTCGACCCCTTTGCGCTCCGTGTGTGTCTCGATTGCCTAGCACGTTCGACTGGTTGGTTAGAAGGCCGGATCTTCGGGCTCGAGGCCCAGCAGGACTCTTCCCGCCGTCTGCCGCTGGTACGGGGCCACCATGAAATGCGCGGCGACTGCTCGTACATCGTTGACCAGCTGTCCGAAGGGGCTCCCGGTGAAGTTGGCTGTCGTTCCAGCTTCGGACGCCAGGCCTTCGACTGCCTTGATGCAGTTGTCGACCGCAGTTGAGCTGGCCAGTCGGCAACGAGCGTGAAGCTCAGCTGGAATCGGTTGGTTGCGTTCTGCGACGTCCCACAATTCGTCGAGAACCGAGAGAACGAAGGCCCGGCCCGATCCGACCAGGGCCTCAGCATCGGCCATGGCGGCCTGTGCAGTGGGGCGTTGCCGCAGCGTGCTTCGGTGATGGAGTGGTTTCTTGTCGGTGGCTTGGATGACGAACTCGTCGATGGCCGCCCGGGCCAACCCGGTGGCCACCCCGACCTTCGGAAACGGGAAACGAAGCCCGCCGGGGAGACGGTAGAAGGGAGTGTCGGGGCGGGGCATGCCGAATGGTTTGCTCTCGGCCGCCCACTGGTGAGGAACGAAGTGCTCCTCGAGCACGACGTCGTTGCTTCCAGTACCTCGAAGCCCAACGGTGTGCCAGGTGTCCTCGATCGTCACCTCACTGGTGGGGACGAGAATGTGGCAGAGGCCAACCGGGTCCCGACTTCTGACCAGGCCGGTCAATACCAGGCGGTCCGACGCGGTGCAGCCGCTCACGAATGGCCAGCGGCCGCTGACCTTCCACCCGCCCTCGGTCGGCGTTGCTTCGCCTCTGGGGACACCTGAGCCGGCGATGACCACCGATGGATCCTCATGGTAGAGACCGGTCATGGCGTCGGGGTCGAGAAAGGCGCTGGCAATCCCTGCTTCTTCGTTGCAGGTCATCGCCGTCCACGCCGTCGAACCGTGGACTCGGGCCAGGGCTTCCACAAATTCCAGGAAGTGACGGGGGTGGGCACCAGCTCCTCCGTATTCCTCAGGCACCATCAACCGGAGCAACCCGGCCTGTCCCAGGGATTTCAGTATCGGAGTTGAAGGGCGGCGTTCGGCATCCGACTGTTCGGCAGCCTCGGCTACCAGTGGCAAAAGGGCGGCCACTGCGTCAGCCGGAAGAGCTTGGGGCGAAGCCATACCGTGGAGCCTGGCTCAGCTGGCTGTCGCGTTGCGAACCGAAGCCCGACTCAGCAGGAAGACGCCCAGCACCACCAGGGCCCCACCGATCAGTTCGATCAGCTCGAGTTGCTCGTCTCGGATGAGGAAGGCCAGAAAGACGCCGAAGACCGGAATGAGGTACGCCGGTGACGCGGCCTGGGCTGCAGGAGCGTGCCGAACGATGGTGGCCATGAGGGCGAAGCTCACGGCCATGGCCGGAACCGACGCATAGAACAGCGGCACGGCCAAACCCCAACCGAAGTCCATCCCGCCCATTCCTTCGAACACCATGGCAATAGGAAAAAGGGCAGCGGCCGACATGAACAATTGCACAGCAACGAACATGACCGGGCTGACCTGCGAGACGTCACGGACCTTCATCATCACCGTGCCCAGTGCCCACGACGAGGTGGCGATCATGAGCAAGCCAACGCCGGCCGGACTGGTTTCGCCGCCAAGGGCGGGTGACGCCAGCGCCGTTGCTCCGACGACGCCGAGCATCAGCCCAACCAGGGCGATACCGCGTAGCTTCTCCCGCAAGATGATGAACGCTAGGAGCGCGGTAAAGAGGGGCATGGTGCTCGACAGCAGCGCCGCCACGCCAGCCGTCACCTTGTTGACACCCATGACCAACGTGAGGCTCGACGTCGTGGTGATGCACAGCGAAACAATGAGAATGCTGACCCAGTCATAGGCCCGTTTGGGGAGGCGCTCGCCGATGGCGAAAGCAAAGACGATCAGGAAGCAACCACCGACGATCGTCCGAAAGAACGTCATCATCATGGGCGTGCCATGGTCGAGGGCGAACTTGAGGGCGGTGTAGTTGCCGCCGATGAGCAACGCGATCAGGAAGATCACGGCCAGCGTCACTCTGGGGCTGAGGTCGATGTTCTTGTTTGCGGGGGTTGCGGTGCCGTTCGGTTCGGCTGTCCGGGCTTGCTCCGGTTCGGCGATGCGGGACAGAGACCTCAAGTCGAGGAGGTTACCGCTGGCCTGGGCTCAACTCAGAACTTGGCCGCTTCCTTGAGGCGGCGGCGGCTGGTGTCGGCGTACTTCTTGCCGATCTCGTCGTTCCACATATCCCAGGGAGACGCGGTTGGTCGGCCGTGAATTCTGGCAATGCACTCGCTGACCAGTTTTGCTGATCGCTTGTCGTGGGGATGAACAGCCAGGACGTAGGCGTTGAGGGGGCTGAGGTGGGCGGCCAATGGATTGGGCGGTGTTGCAGCCAGGTAGCGCTCGGCGGCGGCCTCGATCTCAGCTGCCACCTCTGCCGTCTTGTAGTGATCGGCCGACTGAAGTCCATCGGTGTAGGCCGCGTACTCGTAGTGGGCACGGGGCAGCGCTTCCCGAGCCGGTGAGTCAGGAGCTGCAGTCGCTTCTATGAGCCGGGCGAACTCGAACATCTTGTCGTGAGACCCACCCCACTTGGCACACAGACCCTGGAGCATTTGGACGCAGGCGTCCGGGCGAAATGGCTCGCTTCGTTGGCTCTCGTCGAAACGGCGTTGCAGTTCGTTCTGGCCCATCTGGAGGCCGCGGGACGTCGTCATCAACGGAGCCCAAGGGTCGGGCAGATCTGGATCGAAACCGACCGCCTGTTGAAGGGTTGCCTCCGCATGCTGGAGCCCATCTTTGAAACTGGTGAAGGACTGGCTGGAGACGGTGTTGGCTAGGCCGTTGCCCCGGATGGCCCAGGCGGCCCGAATCTGCATCCAGCCCAGCATGCTCAATGCCCGGGCCGACGGGGCCTGCGTTGCCCACTCATGGATTGTTTCGAGGCGGACGTCAGACCCGTCGCCAGTCAGGACGCTGCTAACGAGCCAGCTGTCAGTGCGGCCGGCCAAAAAGGACTCGAGATGCTGCCACTGCCCGGCAACTGCCGCCTGATAGGTGGCCCGCAGGGCCTCGTCGCCCCGGCACCGGTCGTAGGGGGCGGGGGCGGCATTGTCAGCTTGTGAGGTGCCAGAGCCGAGCAGGTTCTTGAGAAGTCCCATGGCCAGATGGTGGCAGCTACCGAGCCCTGTGTCTTGGAGAGAACGTCCTAAAGGAATGGAC
>CALHBU010000389.1 GCA_937930655.1 uncultured Acidimicrobiales bacterium
AATCGCCATGACCCGAACCACCGCTCTCGACCATGCTCGATCGGGGGTCCGGGTCAACTCCCTGCTACCAGGGGCTACCGAAACCCCCTTGCTCGACACATCGTTCGGCCGACTCGACGACCCGGAACGAGCCCGTCGCGCTTCACTGGCTCGACACCCGATGGGCAGGTTCGGGCTGGCCACCGAGATCGCCCAGGCCGCCCTCTACCTGGCCTCCGATGAGTCGACCTTCACCACCGGCACCGAAATCCGCGTCGATGGGGGATGGATCGCAGGATGAGGCCGATGCCGAAGGCGATCTGCGACAGCAGATCCAAGCAACAACGCGGTGGATGGATCGCCGGGTGATTGAGGGACCGCCTCGGGATCTTGTTGGCTACGGGAGGTGGCCCCCACATCCTCGATGGCCCGGCGACGCCCGACTAGCCGTCAACTTCGTGTTGAACGTCGAGGAGGGGAGCGAGCCCTCCATCCACGATGGGGACGGCTTTACCGAGAATCGGCTCACCGACTCGAGCATGCCGCTCATAGCAACTCGTGACCTCGCAGCCGAAGGCATGTTCGAATACGGCACTCGGGCTGGGTTCTGGCGTGTCCACGGTGAATTTCAGCAACGCCAGCTGCCGCTCACCGTCTTTGCCTGTGCGCTCGCCTTGGAGCGAAACCCGGCGATCGCCCAAGCCATCGTTGCCGCCGGAAACGACGTCGTGAGCCACGGCTTTCGCTGGGTTAACCATCGGGAGATGGACGAAGACACCGAGCGGGAGCAGATCGCGCTGGCGTCGGCCAGCTTCGAGCGCACTATCGGCGCCCAGCCTCAAGGCTGGTACTGCCGATATGGCCCTTCGGTCAACACTCGACAGCTTCTGGTCGAGCACGGCGGCTACACCTACGACTCAGATGCCTACAACGACGACCTTCCGTACTGGACCACCGTCGACGACCAGCCTCATCTGGTTCTCCCGTATTCGCTGGTGAACAACGATGCTCGGTTGCTCTCGATGGGCGGTGCCGAATGGTTCGCCATGATCCGCGACGCCATCGACGTACTGCATCGCGAAGGCGGCGACATCCCAAAGATGCTGTCGATCGGTCTGCATTGTCGGATCGTTGGCCATCCGGCCCGGTTCGCAGGCCTCGTGCGAGTGCTCGACCATCTGGCCACCCTGCCCGACGTCTGGGTGACGTCCCGTTTGGCCATTGCCGACCACTGGCGAGCCGTGCACCCTCCCAGTTAGTCCGGGCCAGGCTTAGTAGCCCAGTTCGGTGGCTGCTCGCTCCAGCGCCACGGTGACCGACCACTCGGTACGAGCAAGCCGAAGATCGGTGTTGCTTCCGTCGGCATACAAGCCGGCAGCGCTCATCCAGAATGCAGCCGATCGCATGGCGTACAGCAGTTGGAAGTATCGGCACTTGTCTTCGTCGATCTCGATGCCCGTACTGCTCTGGTAGCGATCGAAGAAGAGATCGCGAGGCACGACGTTGGACAGTAGGTCGGTGCCCTCCCGGTTGAGTTCGGTGAGCATGTAGGCGACGTCGTACATGGGATCGCCGATGACCTGCAGCTCCCAGTCGAGGACGGCCGAGACTCGGTCGTCTTCGATCAGCACGTTGCCGGTTCTGAACGCACCGTGGACCAGCGTGAGCTGATTGGTGACCGGTGCATTGGCTTCGAGCCAGCCGATGAGGTCGGCCAGGATGGGGTGGCCGGGGTGAGCGGAGTCGAGAATGAGCTTCTTCCACTTTGCGATCTCACCAAGGGAGAAGGCAGTGCCTTCCTCCGGCACGCCCAGGAAGTCGAGGCCAACTCCTCGCCAGTCGGCGGTATGAATGGCGGCCAGCGAGTCGGTGAAGCTTTCCGGTAGAACGCCTCGGTCGGCGGCCGCCGCGTAGAACTCTCGTCCCGAACGTCGCCACGGGCTCGGGCATTCACCCGGCACCCGATCCATGATCAGGGACGGTCCGCCGAGGGCGTCTGGTTCGAGCCAGTAGGCCTTCGGCGCTGGAACATCGGTGGCTTCGAGACATTTGAGCACCTGGAACTGCTCATCGAGATCGGACGTCTCGCGGAGCAACGCGTTTCCAGGGTCTCGGCGCAGGCACAGCCCAAGTTCCTGCTCGCCATCGGCGCCGTTCCACTTTGCATCGAAGAGCCATGTCTCGTGAGACCAGCCGACCGAGATTCGGTCCATATTTTCGATGGCGACGGGTCCGGTGGCCTCCAGCCGCTCGCCCAAAAGTTCGGCCAATTGACCCTCTAGCTGCTCGGTCACTGGGCGATCTCCATTCGGCGATCGATGTCTCGTCGAAGCACGGGACGAATCTGCTCCAGAGCGGCCTGGCGCTGCTCGCTCGGGGCTGCGTAGAGCGCTTCGACAAGTGGGCCCAAAGCGGCGACCGTCTGCTCGGCTCGCAACGTCGTCAGGGCCGTGGCCACCGGACCTGAAGCATCCTTCAAGACTGGACCCAACGCTTCTACCAAAGAGGAGGTATCGGCCAGTTCAGCTGCGGCGTGGGCTGGCCCCAGGGTGAGTTGCTTCGAGACCTTGTCGAGCACGACCGAGGCCATGAAGGTTTGGGTCTTGGCGAACTCGTTCCCGACCTCGGGGCCAATATCGGCTTTGAGGGTGGCAGAGATGCGTTGCAGAAGCTCGCCGGGGTCGACGCTCATGAAAGCTCCCAGCTGCCGGCACGTCTCGCGGCCGACCACGTGTGCATCGGCCACATGTCTTGATCCTCGCCCCACCACTCCGTGTGGCCGGCGCTGTCGGCACCACTTTCCAGCTGCCAGTGCACCAGCGTGTTGATATCGATGAAGGTGTGCCGGTTGATGACGATCCGACTCACGGCCTTTCCAACGGCCCGAAACTCGGTTCCCGACTCGTCGGTGCCTTCGATGGTGATCTGCTCGATCCACCCGTCGGTCTTGCTGCGAACCACGCTTCGTTGCCCATCGGTGAAGCTGAGCTGCTCGTCGGCCGTCTTCACGAAGCCGTAGGCGATGTCGTCTCGGCCGTCTCTCGTGTTGGTGACAGCCAGGAAGCCTCGCCCATCGGTTCCGGCACCGGTCACATAGGCAGCTTGACGAGGCCGATTCTCTGGCCGCTTTCCCCAGGTTCGATCCCGCATACCCCAGCAGTCGATATCGATCGTCTGGCCGTGCAGTTCGAGTTGACCGGTGATGTGACCGATCTGGTCGAAGTGGGCAGCCTTACCGAATGTCGATCCACCTGAAGCCAACGGGCGGGGAGGGTCGACGGCGGCGAAACGAAGGTCGGCGGTGAGACGGCCCGGGTCATCGAAGCCCAGCCGGTAGGTCATGGTCGGCTCCTCGACCTTGATGCGGACACCGGTCGGAAGTTCGCAGTCCCGCAGGTCGAGATCGGCCGGCAGCTCGAGAGCCGTGTAGTTGGCTGAGTAAGGAACATCCCAAGGTAGAGCGGCCGTGGTGTCCCAGATCCAGGCTCCTCCGGCCACCGTGCCAATGTTGTGGCGAACCATGGTGTAGAACCAGCCGCCCAGACCAGATTCAGCGTGGTGGAATGAGTACCAGGCGGTTTCGGTACTCCACCATTCATCGCCGATGGCATCAGGGTGCAGACCGTCGTCGTCGGGGTGAAACACAGGGATGTCTTGCGAAGTCATGAGGGGCCCATTCTGCCCCAAAATGCCTGGTCGGCTGACATGCGCACACGGCAAATCTCCGACGTATGTGCGCCGCTTCCCGAGGGTCGCGTAGCGTGCAATCCATGACGCTAGGTAGACGTTCTTTACCGCCGGACACCGTTTCGGACTACTACCGGCGAGGGTGGTGGCACGATCGGACAGTCATCGATGACTTTCTTGACCAGGTCGAGCGTCGACCAGACCACACCGCCATCGTCAGCCAGCACGCCGGTGGGGCAACCACGCGCCATTCCTATGCAGAGCTGGAGTTGCTGAGCCGACGCTTCGCCGGTGCTTTCATCGACCTTGGGGTGGAGAGCGGCGACGCGGTCTCTATTCAGCTGCCGAACACCTGGGAGTTCCCGGCCCTGGTCTATGGCGCGTTGCGGGCAGGAGCGGTGGTCAATCCTCTCGTTCCCATCTTTCGGTCCCGAGAGCTGAACTTCATCCTGGAACGGACAGCCAGCAAGGTGTTGGTAGTGCCCGACTCATACCGCTCGTTCGATCACGGCTCAATGGGCTTGGGTCTGTTGGAGTCGGTTCCCACTCTCGAGCATGTTGTGGTGGTCGGGCCGCAGACATCGGGCGCCATCTCGTTCCAGGACTTCTTCGTTGATCAGCCATGGGAGCAAAGCGCCGAGTTACCAGAGCAACTCGTCGACCGAGCCCCTGAGGCGGACGACCTCATCGAGATCCAGTTCACTTCTGGTACTACCGGCGAGCCGAAGGGCGTGTTGCATTCGCACAACACGCTCTTCTCCGGATCGCGGGCCATCGACGAGATCTATGGCCTGGGCCAGGACGATGTCTGTTTCATGGCGTCAACCCTTGCCCATCAGACGGGCTTTGGCTACGGCATGACAAAGCCGCTGGCGTCGGGCATGACCATCGTCTATCAGGACATCTGGGATGCCGAAGGAATGCTTGACGCCATCCAAGAGGAAGGCGTTTCGTGGACCGTCTCGGCAACAGCCTTCGTCGTTGATCTGGTCGCCGCCCAGCGG
The DNA here is from genome assembly GCA_937930655.1 of uncultured Acidimicrobiales bacterium. Classification (GTDB taxonomy): domain Bacteria; phylum Actinomycetota; class Acidimicrobiia; order Acidimicrobiales; family SZUA-35; genus JAHECQ01. Next base: position 4,671 of record CALHBU010000389.1, read on the forward strand.
CGAAACCCACGCGATGTCTCGGCCTTCAAGTACTTCATCTGTGGCGGCGCTCCCATCCCGCCTCGAGTCGTCGAGGAATCGATGGAGGTTCTTGGCGCCGAACTGGTTGCTGTCTGGGGCATGACCGAGAACATGATCACCACCACGACCAGGGCCGGCGATCCGGTTTCGTTGGTGTCCGACAGCGACGGAACCGTGGTCGATTGGATGGAGATCCGGGTAACCGACGATGCCGGAAACCAGGTGGCTGTTGGCGAGTCGGGCAACCTGGCGTGCCGAGGTCCAAGCCAGGCCCTTGGCTACTTTCATCGACCGGATCTCTACGAGGCAGCATCTCCCGATGGGGATTGGTTCGACACCGGCGACGTCGCCAGAGTGCGAGAAGACGGTGGCATTCGCATTGTTGGCCGGACGAAGGACATCATCATTCGCGGTGGCGAGAATGTGCCCGTCGCCGAGGTCGAAGCTGCGCTCTACCGCCACCCATCGGTGGCCGAGGTCTCGGTCATCGGTATTCCCCACGAGCGCCTTGGCGAACAAGCCTGCGCCTTCGTCGCCCCCGAGGGAGAGGCGCCGACGCTCGGCGAACTCACCAGCTTCCTCGATGAGATGGGTATGGCAAAGCAGTTCTGGCCAGAGCGGTTGGAAATCATGGCTGATATGCCAAAGACGCCGTCGGGCAAGATTCAGAAGTTCAAGCTCCGAGAGCTCATCGAGGGCGGCTGAGAGCGAGATTCATCACCTACTGGTCGTTGATGTACCGGTAACCTTTTTCCAGCATCTGCATTCGATGACGTGGACCCTCGGCCGACAAGTCACCTGACTCGTAGGCCACATCGCCGCCATACACCGAGTACGTTTCGCCGCCGCTTTTGACGATCCGGGGAAGGAAGATCTGGTCGGGCTTGGATTGCACATCGGCCAGGGCCGCCTTGACGGTGGCGTGTTCGACCAGACCGAGGAGGCTTACGAAGGTCGGGCCAGCGAGATTGATTTCGCCAGCCTGACAGCCACTGATCGCTGCTTCGATGGTGTGCCATTCGAACTCACGGATCTCGCCGTCATCCACCGTGACGTCACCCAATTGGGCATGCACGGCATAGAACCAGGTCGAGAAGCGACGGTTACGGCCCAGGGGAGTGGTCCAGTGAGACAGCGACACCAAATCGTCAGCCGAGATATCGAGATCGGCCTCCTCTTTCGCTTCCCGAACCGCCGCCTGGCGAGCCGCCATCGCTACGTCGTCTGAACCGGCGGCTTCGAAGTCGCCGGGGTCGACGCGGCCGCCGGGGAACACCCATGAGCCGCCGTGAAAGGCAAGGTTGGTGTCACGTCGCAACACCAGAACCTCGATGTTGCCTTCGGTCGGTCCGGAGCCATCGCGGAGAGGTATCACCGTGGCTGCGGGTTTGATCGGAACGTCCTCAGGGGCGACGCCCTCTTTACGCGAGTCGGTAACCACTACTCAGACCTCCAACCGATAGCCGTCACCGTCGGGGTGCATGGTGCCCGCAGTTGGGCTGCCGAAGTGGGTGCCGATGATCAAGGTTTCGCCATCGGCCCAGCCGGGGAACACCATCTTCCTGGTTTCTCGAGCGGCATCCTGGTCGGTGTCGAACATCGAGGAAAGCTCGGGGTCGGCGATCTGCATCGGATTGTGGGTCATGTCGCCGGTGATGATGGCCTTAGCTCCATCCGATTCGATGCGGACCGAGATGTGACCTGGTGTGTGGCCGGGGGTGGGCTCGAAGCTGATGCCCTCGGTAACGACATGGTCGATGGCGACCAGATCAGCCAGGCCGGCGTCGGCGATAGGGGCCACGGAGTCGCCGAAGACATCCTCGCCCTCGAACAGGCTCTCTTCGGTCTTCCAGTGCTCGAACTCGGTGTCGACAAAGAGATAGCGGGCGTTGGGGAAGGTCGGCACCCAGGCGCCGTCGACCAGTTTGGTGTTCCAGCCAACATGGTCGACGTGCAAGTGGGTGCAGATCACATGGGTGATCGACTCGGGCGGGTAGCCGGCCGTTGTCATGTCGTCGAGGAAAGGCCCCTGCAGATTGCTCCAGAGGTCGTTGCTGCGCTCCTTGTCGTTGCCGATACAGGTATCGACGGCAATTCGGTGTTCGCCAGTTTCGATGATGAGGCAGTGAATCTTCTGAAGGAGATAGCCCTCATCGCTAACGAAGTGGGGTCGCAACCACGGAGCCTTCTCGGCCCGTTGCAGGACGCCGATCTTGTCCAAGTCCTTGTAAAGGAATCGAGGTGAGGTTGGGGTCTCCGACTCCACAATCGAGGTGATCTTGGTCTGTCCAACGGTCCAGCTCAGCATGGAGCGACACTACTGAGCCGAGCCCCCACGCCACCAGTTCAGTTGTAGCCCTTCAGCTTGGCGTCGAACCCGGCATGGCGGATCTAGGTTCGTTCCAGTACCAACACTGGGATTCGGCGATCGGTGACCTTCTGATACTCGGCGTAGTCAGAGTAGGTGGCCGCCATCGAATCCCAGAGCTCGGTCCGCTCGTCGCCCTCGACAACCCGTGCCTGCACCGGATGGCTCTGATTGCCGGCAATCACCGTGGCCTCGGCGTTGGCTATGAGGTTCAAGTACCACGCCGGGTGTTCATCGTGGCCGCTATACGAAGCAATGACGACCCAGCCATCGGGGTGGTCGCCACCTATCAGCGGCTGCTCTCGTGTCTGGCCCGACTTCCGGCCGATGGTGGAAAGCAGGATGATTTCGCCGCCCGCCATCTTCCCGCCGATCTTGCCGCCACTCAGCTTGTAGAGACGGCCGTGCAGGGTCGTGAACACCTTGCCAACCCGCTTGTTGATCTTGGTCTGGGCCATTTTCTTTCCCTCGTTGTCGTTCCTGGTTTGTCGTGCCCTATTTGTCTTCGTTCGATCAAGAACGTCCGTCTATTCGCCGAGATGCTCTCGAAGCACCATCCGGTACGGCGAGTAGACCATCACGATCTCACCGTTCTGGTTGTACACGTCGTTGCGGGTGGTCACGATGCCCCGATCGCCCCGGGACGTGATGCGAGCATCGGTTACTTCAG
>CALHBU010000390.1 GCA_937930655.1 uncultured Acidimicrobiales bacterium
ACCACTAGGTGAGGTCTCCCCTCAAGAACCGGCGACGAGCGTGCCGATCACTCACCGGTGACGACCGACACAATCGAACGGGCAGAAGCCCGTTGGAACGACCGGCAATGGGCCGGTACCGCGCTACGACTCGCCATCGCGGTCGTCCCTACCGCAGTGGCCGCAGTCGTCGTCTATGTCCTGCTCCGGGTCACCAACGAGCCTGTCGCTTTCGCCCCCGCCGTCATCCGCCTCATCCTGATCTCACTCATTGGCTACGTCGTGGCCCGGGCCACCACTTCAGTGGCTCACCGGTTACTCCCCCTGGCCGCACTGCTTCGTCTCTCGCTGGTCTTCCCCGACCAGGCCCCATCCCGTTTCCGCCTTGCGGTGAAAGCCAGCAGCACCAAGACCCTTCAACGAGAAGCCGACCGGGCCCGAGACGAGGGTCTGTCGTCTGACAGCGCGGTGGCGGCCGAACAGATCATCCTTCTCACCGCAGCCGTCGGCGCCCACGACCGGCGCACTCGGGGCCACAGCGAGCGTGTTCGCCTCTACGCCCAACTACTGGGCGAACAACTCGGCCTTTCCGACGATGACCTGGCCCGCCTCCAGTGGGGCGCCCTCCTGCACGATCTGGGCAAGGTCCGGGTTCCAACCGAGATCCTGAACAAGCCAGGTCAACTCGACGACGTCGAATGGGCCATCATGGCGTCTCACCCAGCAGCCGGGCGCGAGCTCATCGGACCATTGGCTCCGTTCCTCGGCGAATGGGCAGCCGCCACCGACGCCCACCACGAAAAGTGGGACGGCACCGGTTATCCACTGGGGCTCGCTGGCACCAAGATCCCACAGGCCGGACGCATCGTTGCCGTCGCCGACTCCTATGAGGTCATGACCGCGGCCAGGGCCTACAAGAAGCCCATGTCGCCCGAAGCGGCACGGGCAGAGCTGACAGCGTCGGCCGGCACCCACTTCGATCCCACCATGGTCCGAGCCTTCCTCGACATTTCCGTTGGTCGGCTCCGCACTGCGGCCGGGCCACTGGCCTTTGCCCTCAGCATTCCCTTCTATGCCGAGCTCGGCGGCCTCGGCGCCCGCCTCGTTGCCCTGTTCGGATCGGTGAGCGGCGGTCTAGCGGCCCCTGCCACCGCGTCGGTGAGCGCCATGCTGGTCGCTAGTGCCAACGTGGGAATCGTCCTACCGGAGGAGCCGCAACTAGACGCCTTGGCCTTCGTTCTCGAAACCGCCGATGAGCCGACAGAGACCACCCTGTCTGTTGGCCCCATCGAGGCCGCGGTCGAAGACGACGTGACGGTCTCGACGATGATGCCTGAGGAAGCGTCGGCTCCCTCAGCGGGCTCTCCTGACGGATCCACCACCGCCACCACTCTGGCCGCCGAGTCTGAGACCTCTTCCCGAGGTCGGAACACACCAACGAGTCAACTTCCTATCCCCCCAGCATCCACACCTCCCCAGAAATCACCGCCTCAAGGCTCCCCTACAACCACGACGCCTCCTACCAACGCGGCTCCCAGCTCCACCACAGCCCCGCCCTCGATCCCGACGCCTTTCGTCATCGGAGACGGCGAAGTCGTCCTCTTACCTGAGACTCCGCCGTCGCTGGATTTCACAGCCGACGGTCCCTATCAAGACGACGAAGCGTTCTTTCTCGCTTATGAAGGGCCAGTCGATCCCACGTTCGACTTCTCCGAGGTCGACGTCAACCGCAACGACCTCACCGCCAATCCCAACACGATGCTGTGTTCCTACTATCTGTTCCTCTCCCCTGGCGACGAGGACGCAGACGAAGAGATACTTCTCCAGTTCCCGACAAACCCTGTCGTTGTGCTCTCCACCGAGGAACATCTCGACGCCACCGACTCCTTCGGAGCAGATGGTGCGACCTATCGAGACAATCGGGCGTTCGAACGGGGCGACTCCATTGAGACCGTCAAGTTCCGCAACCTGCGAAACAGAGTCGATGTTTCGGTCGAGGTGAGGGCGAACCGGGCAGACAGCGCCCGCATCATTCTCCCCTGTTCCTAGCCAGTACGATCACTCCATGGCAATCACCATGGTCGCCAACAACAAGAACGCCAGGCGAGACTTCGATATCGACGAGACATTCGAGGCTGGCATTGCGCTGCGCGGGGTCGAGGTCAAGTCGCTTCGAGAGTCAAAGGTCCAGCTCAACGATGCCTACGCCCGCTTCGAACGAGGCGAACTGTGGCTGGTCGGGCTGAACATCGCCAAATACTCGCGGGCCAGCACCCAGGGCTCCAGCGACGTCATCCGCAAGCGCAAGCTGCTGCTGCATCGCTACGAGCTCGATCGGTTGTCGTCCAAGGTCAATCAGGACCGACTGACGCTCGTGCCCATGGCCCTCTACTTCAAGGATGGCCGAGCCAAGATGGAACTGGGCCTTGGCAAGGGCCGCAAGACCGTCGACAAGCGGCAGATGATCGCCAAGCGAGATGCCGATCGGGAGGCTCGTCGAGACCTGGCCGCCCGCAATCGTCGCTGATCTCGAAGGTCAAGGGCCACCGGG
>CALHBU010000391.1 GCA_937930655.1 uncultured Acidimicrobiales bacterium
GAGCCTCTGGCCCGACCGTAGAGCCTCTGGCCTGACCGTAGAGCCTCTAGCTCACCGGCTCACTGGCGGACCCAGCAACCGCAAGCTTCGTTCTGGCGGACCTAGCGACCGCAGACGGCCGCTACGGCGGACAAAGTGGCAAGGGAGGTTGTCTGGGCCGCCAAAAGGTGGGCATGTAGCGTCGAGCCCATGACCACCGTTGCCGTTGTGCCAGGAGACGATGCCGCCCCCGAAGCGATGGACGCGTCGCTTGACGTGCTGCGGGCCATGAACCTGCCGCTCGATTTCGACGTGCTGCCGACAGGTGCAGAGTTGGCAGCTCAGCCGATGGCCGAGCGGGAGGCGTTCATGATCGAACGGCTTGATGCCGCCGACACCGTTCTGTTCGGCTCGTCCAACGGCTCCACCCCCGGCATCGCCCACCTTCGCTGGGGCTGGCTCACCTACGCCAATGTCCGTCCGGTCCAGTGGCGTCCCGGCTATCGGTCGCCGATGGCCAAGCCAGAGCTACTCGACTACGTGATCGTTCGGGAGAATCTGGAGGACGCCTACGTCGGAATCATGGGCGACGTCGATGCACTCCGGGCCACCGACCTCATCGGACCACGAGCCCGACTGGCGTGGGAAGGCGAAGGCCGTTTTGCGGCCAAAGTCATCACCCGAGAAGGGACCGAGAAGGTGGCCCGGTTCTCCTACGAACTGGCGCAGAAGCGAAGCGAAGCAAACGGTCGACCAGCCAGCCTGACGGTGTCGGCCAAGACCAACATGCTGCCTGCTACCGATCGCTGGTTCTGCGAGATCGTGGCCGACATCGGAGCGGAGTACCCCGACGTCGCAAGGACCGAGTTCATCATCGACGACATGGCTCACCGGTTAGCGCTTCACACAGCCGACCTCGACGTTGTCCTCATGCCAAACCTCTACGGCGACGTTCTTTCCGATCTCGGCGCCGGAACCATTGGCGGCATGGGGTTGGCTCCTTCAGGTTGCTACGGCGATGGTCGGGCCTACTTCGAGTCGGCCCATGGCACGGCCCCCGACATCGCCGGTCAGCAACGGATCAACCCAACAGCCACCCTGTTGTCGGCCGTGATGATGCTGGAGTGGCTGGATCTTGGCACCGAAGCCACCCGTCTCGACCAAGCCATTTCCGCCGTTTACGCCAAAGGTCGAGCCCTTACCGTCGACCAGGGCGGGACGGCAACAACCGGTGAGTTCGCCACTGAGGTCGAAAATCTGCTGAGCTAGGGGCAACTCGAACGAGGGGAACCAATCGTGCGCTACTACTCCTGCGATTCACATGTGGTCGAAGGGCGAGACGCCTTTGCTGGCCTGGAAGAAAAGTTTGGTCGGGCGGCACCACACATCGAGAAGAACGTCAACGGCAAGCGTGGCGAGTTCTTGGTCATCGGCGACAACCGGCCCGTGCCCGTTGGCCGGCTCGGCATTGCCGGCAAGCGACTCGACGACCCTGCCACCGACGAGCTGATCGCTCAGGGCTACGACGGACTCAACCCCGGCGTGCTCAACTCCGAACTCCGACTGGCCGAGCAGGACACCGACGGCATCTGCGGCGAGGTCATGTACCCGAGCCTCTCGATGTTCACCTTCGCGGTGGAGGACAACAAGATCAAAGAGGCAGCCTTCCAGCGTCACAACGACTGGGTGTTCGACTACTGCTCGCCCGACCCTGACCGGCTCATCGGCATTGGTTGCCTGCCGGTGCCCGACATCGACGCCTGCATTCGTGAGGTCCAGCGGGCCGGCGAGAAGGGCGTACGGGGCTTCTCCATTCCCAGCCACACCCTGATCGAGCAGCCCTACTGCGACCCTGCATACGACCCCCTCTGGGCCATCCTGGAAGAGATGGAACTGCCGGTCACCATGCACATCTTCACCGGGACATCCTTCGACTGCGGCCTACCCGACCACTGGGGAACCCCTGGCGGAACGGTGAAGGGCTACACCCTGTCGCACACCACGGTGGTGAACTCGGTCATCGATCTCATCATCGGCGGCGTTGTCGAGCGTTTCCCCCGTCTCAAGTTCGTCCTGGCCGAGTTCGAGACCGGCTGGGTTGCTCACTTCAAGCAGCGGTTCGATCACGCCGCCTATCGCACCCCTTGGGAACTCGATAAGTCCCTCACCATGAAGCCATCGGAGTACTTCGACCGGAACTTCTGGGTCACCTTCGAAGACGACATTCATGGCATTCAGACCCGCCACGACATCGGCGTCGACAATCTGGTGTGGGGCAACGACTACCCCCACCACGACTCAATCTGGCCCAACTCGATGAGCATTCTCGACGACGTTCTCACCGGCGTTCCTGACGTCGAGAAGGAGCGCATGGTCTGGGGCAACGTGATTGATCTCTACAACCTCGATCCAGCCAAGCTGCCGGGATAGCCCTAGACCCGTCGCCCCTGGCTGGCGGCCATCAATGTGAGGAAATAGGCCACCGACGTGGCCGCGGCTGCAACGTAGGTAAAGGCCGCGGCCCGAAGGACCCGTTCGACTCCTTTGCGTTGGGCCGGGTCGCTAAGGCCCAGCGCCTCAAGGTTTTTTCTGGCCCTCCGGCTGGCGTTGAACTCCACCGGCAGCGTCAGAAGCTGGAACACCATGGTGGTGGCCAGCAGAAGGGCTCCGAGTCGGAGAATGAAACTGCTCTGGGTGAGGAAGCCAGCCATCACCGCCATCGGAGCAAACCGGCCGCCGAGCGAAGCGATGGGAACCATCAGGTGTCGCAGCCGCATCCGGATGTCGTTGCGAGCGTCCTGGATGGCATGGCCGGCCTCATGGGCCGAGACCGCCATGGCGGCCACGCTGATGTTGTCGAAGTTACCGGTCGACAGCCGCAGAATGTCCTTCACCGGGTCGAAGTGGTCGGTCAGCTTTCCCCGGACTTTCTGAATCTTGACGTTGGTGATGCCCTGCGCCTGGAGAATGGCGGCTGCGGTCTGGGCTCCGGTGACTCGATACTGGTTGGGGATCTTGTTGTACTTGCGGTATGTGCCCATCAGCCAACGCTTGACCAGCCAGCTACTGACCCATGACACACCGGCAATCACATAGACGAGGGTGACATCCACTAGAACCTCCCGGGCGGCCGTCGAGAAGAGAGCCGCCACTCGAAGCTGTCATCGCCAAGATCGATGCGACGAGCAACGTCGAGCCGCACCGACGGGTCGAGCACGCTGACGACCCCCTCCCAGAGGCCACGCCAGCCGTCGAACCATTCGGGCACGGCCTCGGACTCGAGACCTTTCATCAGGCGCCACGACTGTTGGACAACCACATCGCCGTCCCGAGTCACCGAATCGCCTTGGCCGGCGAACAGGTTGGCCAGGACCTCTGCTGGTTCCGAACCGAGACCAGCGCTGACCTCGGTGGCGTATTGCATGCCGATTCGTCGGCCAGTTCGGTATACCAGACCGCCGGCGTCCAACGGCCCCAGCTGCTCGGTGAGCACCGGCAGCATGTTCCTGACGTAGTCCATGGAGTAGTTGCGGGCCGCCTTGGCCAGTCGTTCCGGTGGCCAGGTATCGGCCGCCAAGGTGGGCAGGGTGGCCGGGTCGACGGGTGGGCAGCTCTCAGCAAACCGGAAACGAACTCGCTCGTCGGGCTCCAAGTCGCGGTCTTCTTCGATGTAGTAGCCCTCCAGCCCGGGGGCACCGTCCATTGTCTGACCGGTGCACACGAACCCAAGCCGAGGGTTGCCCAACGAAACGCCGTTGTGACCGTGCCATGCGTGGAGCATCGAACGGGCCACCCTGGTCGGCACCGAGGCCAACGCAGTGCCGTCGAAGATCCAACGAGGTGGGGTGTAGCGAACCCACGCCTTGGTGTCGGACTCCGGTACGAACACCACGCCAACGCCGCCGACGTGGTTCGATAGGTAGTGATACTGGGCGCAGGCAACCGCGTCGGGAAGACCGGTCAACCCGAGCTTCTCCAAGCCGGGAAGGAACTTGTCCAGATGCTGGCGCCGAAACAGTCCGAACAGGGCATCGGCTGCCCGGTCCTCACCTTTTTCGACAATCAGTGTCAGCACCAAACCAGTGAGGAACCGGTGATAGAGCTCGGCCACGGCGCGCTGCGACGTAGCCAGCACGTCAGCTTCGGAGGTCGTGGTGTCAGACATTGGTCGGCGAGCCCATCTCGGCTGGATCGTAGGTGCGAAGCTCGACCACGTTGTCGTCGGGATCGAGCACATACACCCCGTGGCCCCACCCCTGCGCCCCGTAGAGCCGGTTTGGCCCTCGAATGATCTCGAACTCTCCCGAGGCAATCACGTCGTCGAGGTCGTCGTCGATCACGACTGCCAAGTGATCCATGTTGGTGCCGTCCTTCTCCGCCTCCTGCAGATCGATGATCGTGGTGTCGTCGAGCCTCATCGAAACGAACGGCGCATCTCCGGCCCGCCACTCCTCCAACCGAAGCGGCTCCAGGCCCAGCTTTGTCTGGTACCACTCGGTGGATACCTCGGCGTCGCTGACCCGCAGCACGAGGTGGTCCAGCCCGCGAACGGTCACCGGAGGGCGATTGACAGCAGACGACGACATGCCGGGATGCTAGACCGAAAGTGGCAGCTGTCAGTAGGGCGTACTCGGCTCCCGGCTGCCAGTTTCAAGGGTTGCGGGACGCCCCGATTGCTGCAGAAGAGCCAGACCGGCGCCAGCGCACGCCGACAGAATCACCAGGCCACCCCAGATCTCAGGGGGCCAACGAACTTCTGCCGTTGCGGCAACGGCCAGCAGGTAGCCAATCCAAAGCGCAGCCGGGCCTAGGGCCGACGCCAGCACGAGCGATCGATCGGGACGAAGCAGTCGATAGACAAGATCGAAGACAAGGCCGGCCAGCGAGGCGACCAGAATCGGCCACGTCTGTCGGGAGAATGCAGCTGACTCAACCAACTGTGTGACGCCCCAGCAGACCGTGGCCGCCCCGAACGGCAGCCGGAACCGAGCGGCCACTACCAGCAATGGACCCACCAAAACAGCAGTGGAAACCAGCGAGGTACCAAGGAACTCAGCGACGACCCCCTGCCCTTCTCCGGTACCTGCGTTGAAGGGCTGGGAGGCAAACCAGGTGTAGGGGAAGTCCCACAGGTACTGCAACAGAAAGACCAGGAGCGCAGTCATGGTGAGGGCCGAGCCGACGGCTGGCCACACATTCTCCGCCGTTGGATCGTTGGGGCCATCGCCCTGTTGGCGTCGATCGAGGAGCGACCAGAACGGGGTCCAGAGAAGCATCGTGCCTCCCGCGAAGAGAACGAGGTGGGTGGGTGAGAGTAGGGCATCGATGCCGAGCTCAATGCCAAAGACGGTGTGCCAAATGCCGTCGCCGACTGCACCGATGGCAAACACCATGACCCCCAGAGCGGCGCGCCGGTAGGCGGTCGGGAACCAAGCAAGGATCCCTCCTCGACCTCGGCGGCTGTAGCCAACCCCTGCCACCCAGGCTGCTAGGACGACAAACGCGGCGTACAGCAGTCCGTGCCACGGAGTGAAAAAGTCCTCGGTGGCAACATCTATGACATACACGTGGGCATAGCCGTCAAGGAACATGGCACCGATGAGCCAGACGCAGAGGGCCAAGGTGACCGCATCAGTTGCCCGGGATGCCGGGGTGCCTGGCTCGTACCGCGCCGAGAAACCTCGCTTCGTCACTCTCACAGGATGGTCCAAATGGACCACGAAGACTCGGCGGCTAGGTAGATGTTTCAGTTAAGGACTGCCGGGGAACAACCGATAAAGACACTGTGTCTGAAGTAGATGCGATCAACGGAACCCCGGTTCCCACGACCGACGCTCATCAAACTGAACAAACCACCGACCCACAGCCCAGAGACGCCAACTGGTACGGGTGGGCTGCCGTTGATCTCTCGATCCATGAGGGGTCCAACGAAAGTCGACTGTCAAGCATTGCGCAAAACATTCGGGTGATGCGTTCACTCGAGTCCAATGCCCCAGTAACAGTGCGGGACGAGGAGCTGGCCGTCATTGGCTCGGTACTTGATCTGACCGATCCTGCCTTGCTTCCACGGGTCATGCGCCATTTTGGGTTGACCCAGGCGGCTGGTACGCAGTTGATCTTCCGCATTCGCCAAGCGCTCACACCGGTCCCACCAACGCCTCCCTCCCATCGGGGCTGAGCAGCAACCGGCTGGCTACTTGCGCCCGCCAGCTACGAAAGCAGTTCGGCGAAACGGTCGACGTCGACGTTGCCCCCAGAGATCGTCACACCAACCCGCAATCCGGTGAGGTCGATGGTGCCGCTCAGCAGAGCAGCCAGCGCCGTCGCCCCTGAGGGTTCAACCACCAGCTTCATTCGTTCGAACAGGAAGCGCATCGTGTCCCGTATCTCATCGTCGGTAACGACTGGGAAGTCCTCGACGAGGGGGTTGGTCACCGGCCAGGTCAACATTCCCGGCGATTCGGTCTGCTGGCCATCGGCAATGGTCACCGGCACGTCAATGGTCACGATCTCGCCCGCTTGTCGGGAACGTCGATGATCGTCGCCAGCCTCCGGCTCGACGCCGAAAATCCTGGCGTCGGGGCGTAGGGCGGCAGTGGCGGTTGCACATCCGGCTAAAAGCCCCCCGCCACCCACACACACAACCAGGGCATCAAGATCGCTGACCTGCTCATGGAGCTCGGTTGCGACGGTTCCCTGGCCAGCCATGACCGCCGGATGGTCGTACGGCGGGATGAAGATGCGGCCGGTCTCGGCGGCAATTCCCTCGGTGATGTCGGTTCGCTTCTGGGTGTAGCGGTCGTAACGAACGATTGTGCCGCCGTAGCCCTCGGTCGCCGCCGCTTTGCTCGCCGGCGCGTCTTCGGGCATCACAATCACCGAAGTGGTCCCACAAAGGCTGGCGGCGAGAGCCAGCGCCTGGGCGTGATTCCCGGAGGAGTTGGTGACCACTCCTCGTTGACGTTCGCCTTCGGTCAGCGACGCAACCGCGTTGTAGGCACCTCGGAACTTGAAGGCCCCCGACCGCTGAAACGACTCGGCCTTCAAGAAGACCGATGCACCCACTCGTTCATCAAGGGTTCGAGAGGTAAACACCGGAGTGCGGTGCGCGACTCCATCGAGACGCTCGGCCGCTTGTTCGATAGTGGCGAGTGTGAGGGGTGCAGCAACTTCGGCCATGAGGCCGTTGTAGCACTAGGTTCGATCCATGCGTCTCGAAAAGAAGGTTGCGGTCATCACCGGCGGAAGCAACGGCATCGGCCTGGCCTGTGCCGAGAGGTTCAGCGCCGAGGGAGCCAAGATCGTCATCGCCGATCTTCTGGTTGAGCCAGGGCGTGCAGCGGCGAAGGCCATCACCGACGCTGGAGGCGACGCAATGTTTGTCGAGCTCGAGGCAGCCAACCCTGAGGCCAATGAAGCCATGGCAGCCGCTGCCGTCGAGCGATTCGGGACCATCGACGTCGTGGTGACCGCAGCCGGAGTCAGCAACGGCGACTACAAATCGGGAGACATCGAAGGTGGACTCAAGCGGATGAAGCAGGCGGGAGAGGCCGCAGCAGTCAATCCGGCCGCCGCCCTCACCGAACTCGACATCGACGATTGGCGTCGGGTGATCGATGTCAACCTCACCGGCACCCTGCTGGCCATTCAGGCGACCGCATCGGTGATGCTCGACCAGAAGAAGCAGGGGTCGATCATCACCATCGCTTCCATCGCGGCCCGTGATCCGCTGTGGGGTGCCCCCAGCTACCCCGTTTCCAAAGCCGGTGTTTGGATGTTGACCAAGAACGCGGCTCGCACCTTGGCCCCTCTAGGGGTACGGGTGAACTCCATCGGCCCCGGCTTCATCGACACCAACATGACGGCCGTCATCGACCAGGTCGACGAGTATCACTCGGTGGTCATTGGCAATACGCCGATGGGCCGGAAGGGCAAGCCGTCAGAAATCGCCAGCGTTGCCCTCTTCCTGGCCAGCGATGACGCCAGCTATGTGACCGGCGAACTCATTCACCCTGACGGTGGTTGGTTCACCGGTTGAGCCAAGGTGCGTCGAGAGGTAGCGACCGTCACGCCGGTGTGTTGCTTGCCTCCATCCTCACAACGGTCTCCAGCGTCTACCCAGCCTTCCTGGCCGGCGCGCTCGGGCCGGAGCTTCGCGACGCCATAGAGATCGGCGAGCGCTTTTTCGGTTTCGTCGTTGGTGGCTTCTTTCTCGGGTCAGCGCTTGGCTCGGTCAGCCTCGGTCATCTCGGCGAGCGTGTTGGTGCCCGTCGGATGATTGTCCTTTCCAACATCACCACTGCCACCTGCACCGGCGTCATTGCGGGCTTCGTCCGCAGCGGTCCAACCTTGGTGGCCGTGCTGTTTCTGGCCGGAGTTGCCAACTCGGCAGCCCAAACCTCCGCCAACAAGCTCTTGGGCCAGGGTGTCGACCCAAGCCGCCTGGGCTTCGCCATGGCCATCAAACAGGCCGGCATGCCGAGCGCCTCGCTGCTCGGAGGCTTGGCCGTGCCAGGAATCGCTCTCACCGTCGGCTGGCAGTGGGCATACGCCTCAGCGTCGGGCTTGGCCCTCACCTCACTCCTCGTCGTCTTGCGGTTTGCTCCGACACCAGCCCAGCTGGCTGCGAGAGGCACCAAACTGGGCGGCAAGCTCGCGAGTACTCGCCAAACCCTCATCCTGGCCGCAGTCGCCGCCGGCTTCGCCTCGGCGGCAGCCGGAACGCTCGGCAACTGGACCACCAGTTCAGCCGCCGATGCCGGCTGGTCCTCCGGAGCCGCCGGCCTGTTGCTCAGCCTCGGAGCAGTTACCGGCATCACAACCAGGCTGGTTCTCGGTTGGTTGGCCGACCGCTCGGAGCGAATACCAATGCGGACGGCCTCCGTTTCGCTCGGCGTCGGAGCATTCGGCGCCCTTCTCCTGGCTCCTCGCCTTCAGTGGACCCATGTTGTCGCCGTGATGTTGGCCTTTGGAGCAGGCTGGGGATGGCCAGCCCTCTACAACTTCTCGGTTGTTCGCAAGAACCCCGACGCTGCATCGGCCGCCACTGGAATTACCCAAACCGGGGTGTACGTCGGAGTCTTCACCGGCCCCATCGTGATGGGCTTCATCGTCGATCAGTGGGGATATGCGCCAGGCTGGTCACTTATCGCTTCGAGCATGGCAGTCGGGACCGTCATCATGTTCCGACTTGCTCCCCGATTCACCGTCGAGGACTGAATCCCGTTCTTCTTCGGCTTGTTCTAGGAATCGGTGCATCCGTCCCGATGGTCGGCGCCGAAGAACCCTACGACGCACATCCGCCAACGTCCGGAATCGGACAAGCAGTCATCGTGCGCCATTTACGGTTGGCACCGGCCGCCGCATCGCCCAAAGGAGCCCTTATGAAACGTGTCATTGTCGCGCTTTGCAGCGCACTCGCCCTGCTAGGCAGTGTGCTCGCCGCACCGTCGTCGGCCCAAGCCACTAGCGAGGTCTATGTGGTCCACGGCGTACCGGGTCTGACGGTTGACGTCTACGTCAACGATGCCCTCACCCTCCCCGACTTCGATCCGAAAAGTGTTGCTGGCCCTCTGACGCTGCCCGAGGGCGACTATCAGGTTGAGATCTTCGCTGCCGCCTATCCCCCGGCAGGGTCAGCTGACGATCGCACCGATGCTGCGGCAATCGATCAGACCGTTCCGCTTCCCGGCGACGTGAACGTCTCGCTGGTCGCCCATCTCGATGGCGCTGGCACTCCTACCATCAGCGCCTTCGCCAATGATCTGAGCCCCGTCGAAAGCGGCACCACCGGCCGCGTCACCATTCGCCACACCGCGGCTGCGCCCGCCGTTGACATCGTCGCCGGCGGTGCGCCCGTCGGGAACCTGGTCGACATTCAGAACGGTGAGCAAGAGAGCATCGATCTACCAGCTGGCACCTACCCAACAGGAATTGCCGCCGCTGGTACCACTGAAGCTCTCGTCGATGCGCCAGTTACCGTCCGGCCGGGCGTCGGACTGGTTGTCTACGCCATCGGCGACTTGGCCGGTGGAACATTCGATCTCGCAGTTCAGACCTTCAACGGCTTGGCACTACGCGATGAGTACCGCAATGCCACCGGCTCAGAGGGCGAAATCGTCCGTCTGTATCTCGCCATGCTGGCTCGCACACCTGATGCTGATGGTTTCCAGTACTGGGTCGAGCAACGGGAACAGGGCGTTGGTCTCACCCGGATCGTCCAGTTGTTCGACGGCACGCCGGAGTTCGAAGCCCGCTTTGCAGCCGCCAAGAACGGCACCGACGGTGAATGGGTCGATTTCGTCTATGGCAACGTTCTGGGTCGAACCCCTGACGACGGCGGCCGTGCGTACTGGATCGCCCGAATCGACGACGGAAGTCTCACTCGACACGACCTCCTCGCCTACTTCTCCGAGTCCCCCGAGTTCCGGGAGTTCACCGGAACCAACTGAGCGTTCGTTCCCGTCGCCCACGCGGGACACGACAAATGAAGCCGGTGCCTTCTGGGCACCGGCTTCGTCGCGCCCCTCACCCGTTGCTGGCGATGACAATCAACCCTAGGTTCGGGACATGAGCATCGACAGCGTCCGAGCCCTCACGTTCGACGTTGGCGGCACGGTCTTCAACTGGCAGGGAGCAACCCAGGCAGCTGTGGGCAGGCTGGCGACAGAGAGGCACATCGACCTTGACGTCAAGGCGTTCTGCCTGTCATGGCGGGGCGACATGTTCCGGATGCTGGCCAAGGTTCGGGCTGGCGAACTCCCGTGGATGAACGCCGATGAACTCCATCGAGCGGTCCTCGATCCACTCGGCGAGAAGCACGCCGATCTAGCCCTCTCCGATGGCGACAAGGACAATCTGGCCGCTGTCTGGCATCAAATGGACCCGTGGCCGGAGTTCCCGGCGGCGCTCCCCGCACTCCGAAGCCGTTACACCACAACCGTGCTGACGGTGCTGAGCCTGGCCATCGCGGTCGACTGCTCGAAGCGAGCCGATTTGTCGTGGGACGCCATCATGTCGTGTGAAATGCTCGGGGCCTACAAACCCGATGCTGCGGCATACGAGCGAGGTGCCGAGTTGCTCGGCCTCCAACCCGACCAGGTGATGATGGTTGCCTCTCACCCCGGCGACCTTCGGGCGGCAATGGCCGTCGGCTTCCGTACTGCGTTCGTTCTGCCCCGCTATGACGAGCCTGGCGGTAACGACGACGGCAACCCCGAGGACTTCGACGTCGTCGCCGACGACTTCACCGATCTGGTGGCCAAGATCGTCTGAGACGGCAAGACTCCAGCCATGGGACCGACTGCCACTGGACCGCTCAAAACCGCCGACCACTCCCCCGTCTACGATGCCGATGCTCATATCTGTGAGCCCCCGTCGGTTTGGCAGGAGTACTGCGACCCCGCCTTCCGGGACCTGATCATCAGGGCTGAGACCGACGCCGAGGGCAAGGACCATCTGTGGGCCAACGGCAAGAGCACCCAGACCAGCGCCGCTCCGGCCTGCATCCCCGGGGCCTATGCCAACCCCGACGTCACCTGGGACGACATCGTTCCTGGCAGTTGGGACCCGTCAGAGCGGCTCAAGGTGATGGATGCCGAGGGTCTCGACGCGGCGCTCATGTTCCCGTCGCTAGATCTCTTGGCCGGTGACATTGACGAAGGCCCGGTGGCCGCAGCCAATGCCAGGGCCTACAACCGCTGGATGGCCGACTTTGTCACCGAGAACAACAACCGCCTCTTCGGTATGGCCGTCTGCCCGCTGCAATCGGTTGACGCCGCCGTCGAGGAGATTACATTTGCCGCCGAGAATGGTCTCACCGGCATCACCTTCCGTCCCGAGCGATACAACGGTCTCGAACTGTTCGCCGACGACATGGATCGGGTCTGGTCAGCAGCAGAAGATGCCGATCTCACCGTTGCCATCCACGGCAGCTTCGGCTCCAAAATGAAGAGCTTTGCCCGCACCCGCTACACCAACCAGTTCTACGTACACATGGTCTGCCACCCTTTCGAGCAGATGGCGTCGGTGATGGAGATCGTGGCCAGCGGGATCCTCGACGATCATCCTCGCCTGCGGGTCGGCTTCTTCGAGAGCGGCATGGGTTGGCTGCCGTATTGGCTCGAACGGCTGGACGAGCACAAGGAGAGCATGGGCCATCTCGTGCCTCGACTGAAGCGCGAGCCAACAGAGATTTTCAGCGAGCAGTGCTTTGTCACCATGGAGGCCGGCGAAGGGGCGGCCTTCGCCCAGGTGGCCGATATGGGTCTTGCTCATACCGTCGTCTGGGGGTCGGATTATCCCCACTACGACTGCACATACCCCGGGGCGTTGAAGGAACTCGACGACACCTTCGAGTCGGTCGATAAGACCGACCTACGAGAGCAAGTGCTGTACACCAATGCTCGCCGCTTTATGGGGCTCGCCTAGCCGGCGAGGAACGGCACCACCGCGTCGAGAAAGGCCGGCGTGTTCTGCCCGTGCACGTTGTGACCAGCCTTGGGCACGGTCACCAGGCGTCCGTCGGGCACGGCGTCGGCGAAGCGCTCGGCTGCCTCGGCGGTGAGAATGTTGGAGTCGGCTCCCCGGATCAACAACATCGGCATCGGTAGATGCCGAACATCGTCCAGGGAGAACCGGTCGCCCCGCTGCCGATGTTCGCCGGTGGCCTTCAACCGTTCGCCATGGTCGTGCTTGGAGACGAACTTCCCGTCGGCCCGTTCCAGCATGTTGTACTTGACGGTTCGCTCGATGTGCTCTCGCGACCGGTAGGGGTCGTACTCCTGCACCCTGGCCACGAAGTGGTCTATGTCGTCGAACTCCCGGGTCTCGGTCACGAAGCGACGAATGGTCTTGGCTCCATCGCTCGACACCTCGGGGCCAATGTCGACCAGAACCAGCTTGGTGACCCGTTCGGGGTGACTGAGGGTGAGCCGCATGGCGTTCTGGCCACCCATCGAATGACCCACCACAATGAGTTGATCGAGACCCATGGCGTCGATGAAGGCCGCGGCATCGAGACCCATCGCTTCTGACGAGTAATCGGCGTCTCGACACCACTCGCTATCGCCGTGACCTCGCTGATCGAGGGCGAACACATGGAAGCGATCGGCCAATTGCAAACTCACCAGATCGAACGAGTGGGCCGACTGATTGGAGCCATGGAGAAGCAAGACCGACTGGTTGGCGGGGTCGCCCCATTCGAGGAAGTGGAACCGTTGGTGCCGCATAACGATGTTGCGGGAGCGATAGCGCAGGTCTGTGCCGTGCTCGATGCCTAGATCGGCGGCGCTCTGAAGCAACGAGGCGAACTCATCGGTGGCCGTCATGTCGAGCGGCTCGGATGTCTCGGCGAACTGGTTCAGATGCACCGAATGAACCTAGTCGGCTGTGCCGGCCCGGTCCCCTTGATCTGACGGCTGGCGCCGACGAAGTTTGAAGATCACCGGTTCCGGTCTTTGAGCCTGAACCTCGGGTTCGGCGATGGCAAACGCATCGTCGGTTTGCAGCGACACGAGGATGACAACACAAAAGGCGGTGCCGATCACCGAGGTCAGGAACGGCAAACCGAACATGAGCGGCACCAGCGCGATGTTGGCAACGCCAAGGACCGCAAAGAAAGTGTGGGCGAACCCCCAGCTGTTGGGCCTCACCCGATGGAGGCTGTAGCCGCACCAGATCGACGTGAGTGCAGTGACAACCAGCAGCCCGGTGGGCCACGGCGCCTGACCTGGAGACCGAGACCAGAAATGGAGGTAACTCACAAAGAGGTAGAAGGCCCCGGACCCGACTGCGGTGTTGGCGGCGCGGGTGGTCGACTGAGGAACGTCCATCCACTCCGCCGACCACCGCATCGTTCGAACCGGAGCTACTTCCTCCGCTGGTGAGGCGGAATCGGGAACGACATCGGAGCCAGCGCACGCATATCAATGTCGAGCAAGGTCGGCCCGTCACGATCGACCGCGTCGGTAAAGGCTGACTCGAAGTCGTCGACCGTCTCAACTCGTTGGCTGGACAAGCCCATACCTTCGGCCACCTTGGCGAAGTCTGGTGTTTGCAGATCGACGCCGAAGCGTTCGCCCATCACACCGTCCTGAATGGTCCGCAGCACGCCGTAGCCACCATCGGTGAAGATGCAAATGACCATGGGCAGCTTGTACTGAGCGACCGTGGCCAGCTCGCCGATACCCAGTTGGAAACCACCATCGCCGGCCATGAGCAACGTGCGTCGACCCGATCCAGCACAGGCACCGATGGCCAAGCCGATACCGGGGCCGATCGAACCCGAGGAGGGCCGAATAGATGTTCGGGGCTGAAGAATGGGAAGGATGCGGTTGCCCCACAGGTAGTTGGGAACCGTGTTGTCCCTGACGATGAGCGCATCATCGGGCAGGACTCGACGAACAATGTTGGCGATGGCCCGATGGTCAGGGCCGATCTCCTCATACGAGCGTTCGAGGTCTGACTCCACCGACTTGGAGGAGCGGTCGAGGAAACCGCCGTCGGCCTGACGCTGCTCCACCTGAGACTCGATGGCGGCCAGGCCTTCCTTGGCATCGCCAACCATCGTGACTTCAGCCGGGTAGTTCAGTCCGATGACGGTGGGGTCGGCGTCGAGATGGATGATCTTTCCCGGGATGGGAAGCTTCCAGACCCGTGTCGAATAGTTCTGAAAGCGAGTGCCAACGGCCAACAGCACGTCGGCCTCGCCGATGATGTCGCCCACATCGGGACGTTCGGTCCGCGGGCCGAGGGCCAGCTCGTGGGTTTCGGGAATAGAGCCACGACCCTCGATGGTGGTTACGACAGGAGCTCCGAGCTTGGTTGCCAACGCCACCAACTCCGGTGAGGCGTCAGCTGACACCACACCGCCTCCGGCCCAGATCACCGGTCGCTCAGCACCGTTGAGTAAGGCAACGGCCTCGGCCACAGCACCGGGATCGACCGGGAGTCGGGGCACCTCTGTGGTGCCATGAATCTCGACCTCGGCTTCTCGGTATTGCTGATCGATGGGGATCTCGACCGCGCAGGCCTGGGGCCGGCCGCGACGAGCATCGTCGGCAACAGAGGCAACGACACGGCTGATGTCCTCGGTCCGCCAGATTGTCTCGGACCGACGGGTGACGGTGCGCAGCATCTCGAGCTGGGTCTCGTGCTCGTGCACAAAACCCTTGCCTTTGCCGTAGTAAGCCGACTCTCCCTGGCCGGTAATGACCATCATCGGTGATGACCCCGATGAAGCTTCGAACAATCCACTCACCGCATTGGTGGTGCCGGGACCGGTCGAGGTAAGTGCCACACCAAGTTGCCCGGTAGCACGGGCGTGCCCGTCGGCCGCATGGGCTGCGAACTGCTCGTGGCGGCAGGCAATGACCTCGATTGAATCGCTGGCCACCAGTGCCTTGTAGATCGGCAGATTGTGAACGCTGACGATGCTGAAGACCTTGGTGACGCCCATTGCCTCGAGCGTGCGGGCTACGGCTTCGCCGCCTGTCATGGTTTTGTTGGTCGTCATTGGCTCAGTCCAGCAGTCCGGCGGCCTGGCCGCCATCCACCAGAAGTCCGGTGCCGGTAATGAACCGGGCCTGCTCCGAACACAGGAAGGCGACGGCCTGACCGAAGTGGTCGGGATCGCCGGTGATCTTCGCCGGGTTGCTCTGCGCCGCCCCCTCCTGGTCCATGATCTTTTTGACCCGGTCGGTCCAGTGGGTCCCGGGCTGACAGGAGTTGACGGTGACGCCGTCGGCGGCGATTTCCCGAGCAGTGATTTTCAAGAAGCTGGTGAGACCAGCCCTGGCCACCGAGCTGGCGGTGAGAAAGCCGATCGGTTGCTTCACCCCAACGCTGGTGATGGCGCAGACCCGGCCCCACTTGCGCTCCTGCATACCGGGGATGACCACCCGACACATCTCGATCATGGCCAGACAGTTCATGTCCAGGGCGGCCTGGTAGCCGTCGAGTTCGGTGTTGGCAAACGTTCCGGGCGGTGGACCACCGGCGTTGGTTACCAGGATGTCGATCTGTCCCAGTTCGGCCTGTGCGGCCTCGACAAATGCCCGACCACCGGCCGGCGATGAAACATCGGCCTCGATGGCGACCACGTCGGATCGGCCCGAGAGGCCTTCGATCTCGGCCTTGGCCGCCGCTAATTTCACCGGGTCACGGCCCGAAATGGCCACCCGCACGCCATCGGCAGCCAGCGCCTTCGCTGCCCCCAATCCGAGTCCGGCCGATGACGCGGCTACCGCTGCTGTCTTTCCACTAATTCCGAGATCCATGGACCGACGCTACTCCTCCGGCCAACCACCGTCCCATTGAGATCAGGGTCTGGAGTCAGAGTCCGAGAACCCGCTCCGCATTCTCCCGCAGGTACTTCCGTTCAACAGCAGCCGGCAACTCCCACGACGACACAATCTGACGCAGGTCGGAAAGCGGACCGCAGTTGGGATACACGCTGCCAAAGAGCATCTGATCCTGCAGGAGATGCCGAACCGCCGTGATGTAGTGCTCGGACCCGGGGAACCCATAGTGGATGTACTGGCCCGCCACCACATAGATGTTGGGTTGCTTATAGGCGGCGCCAATGGCTTCCATCACGTAGGGCCAGCCGCCGTGCTGGATCACGACGGTGAGGTCGGGAAAGTCGGTGGCCACCCGGTCGGCGTACTCCGGCAGACAATCGTCCATGTACGGCCCAAGCAGGCTGCTCATGGTGGTGGTGACCACAAGCCCTCGGGCGCTGGCCTCGTCGAACAGCGGGTAGAGCGCCTTGTCGTCGAATCGTCGGCTGACGGCCGCAGTAGACGGGTCGATGGTGACTCCTCGAAGACCGGCGTCGGCCAGCTCGCCAATACGGGTGACCGCAGCTGCCACATCGGTGGGCTCGACCGAACCGAAACCGATGAAGCGGTCGGGGTGAGCGGCCACGATGTCGAGGATGTCGTCGGCCGATGTGGGGTCGAGGCCTCGATCGCTGGTGGGACCAGGGACGCCAATGACTCCGAGTTCGATGTTGGCCTCAGCCATTTCGTCGAACATCAGCTCCATCGATTCGGCCTCGAAAGAGGGACACGGCTGAAGGTTCATCCGCTCCAGGTAGTGATAGGTGGTGTCTCTGGTCCAGCTTCTGGCGCCAACGGGGCGGAAACGGAAATCGATGGCCTGCACCGGTTCGCTCATGGCTCCAGCATGGCTCAATCACGGCCCAACCATGACAGTCCGAAGCGCATCGGCCACCCAGTCGGCGATACTCCAGGGCATGACGCTTCAGTTCGGTCGCCCAATGGTCGCCATCCCCGGTCCATCAGTTGTGCCTGATCGGGTGCTCAACGCCATGCATCAACCGATGTCCAACATCTACGGCGGCGCTCTGGCCGATGTCACCGACAGCCTTCTGACCGATCTTCCCCGGTTGGCCCGCACCGAGGGTGAGGTTTTCATCGCCATCTCCAATGGGCACGGCGCCTGGGAAATGGCCATCTCCAACACTCTCAAACGGGGCGACAAGGTGCTGGTGTTGGAGTCGGGTCACTTCGCCGTCGATTGGGGCCGGATAGCGGCAGCCTTCGGCGTCGAGGTCGAGACCATTGCTGGCTCGTTGACCGATCCTGTCAGCCCTGCGGCCGTTGCCACCAGGCTGGAACAGGACCCTGGCCACACCATCGGGGCCATCCTCTGCGTCCAGGTCGATACCGGCACCTCAGTCCGCAACGACATCGAGGCCATTCGCAACGCCATCGATTCCGCCAACCACCCGGCTCTCTTCATGGTCGATTGCATCGCATCGCTCGGATGCATTCCCTTCCACATGGACGACTGGGGAGTTGATGTGATGGTCTCGGCCACACAAAAGGGGCTCATGGTTCCCCCCGGTCTCGGCCTGGTATGGATGAACGATCGAGCCATGGCCGCCTATGCCAGCGGCGATCTCAAGACTGGCTACTGGGACATCGGCCCGCGAGCAGAGGAGAACGCTCCTCACTACTACCGCTATGCCGGAACCCCGCCGGTTGGACATATTCACGGGCTCCGGGAAGCCCTCGACATGATCGACGAAGAGGGGCTGGAGAACACCTGGCACCGGCATGAGGTTCTGGCCCGCTCGGTTCACGCCGCCGTCGATGCCTGGTCGACCCCTGATGGCCTGTCACTGAACATGACCGATCCGGTGGCACGAGCCGCCACCGTCACCACCATCCTGACCGGCTCGGTAGACACTGACGCCGTCCAGCAAATGTGCGAAGCCCGCTCGGGGCTCACCATTGGCGTTCCGGTCGGCGCCTTCGAAGGCCGAGCGTTCCGCATCGGACATATGGGCCACCTGAACCCGCCGATGATCCTCGGCACATTAGGCACCATCGAGGCCACGTTGGCCGCCCTCGGAGCGCCTCTTGGCGACTCGGGAGTTGCAGCAGCCGCCCAGGTAGTTGCAGCCGAACTTGCCAATCCCGGAGCGAGCTGAGCCTGCGGGTTCGGACGTCGCGGTCGGGTCCCGCTCCCGCAATCAAGCAGTCAGGCCGGCTCGCCACGGTTCGAGGTCCAAGCCGGGGTAGATGATGGCCATGCCCTCGACCGTCTCGTCCGTCCAGTACCGATGGCCAGGCATCGGCACACCGAAAAGGGCCAGTTCGTCAGGAGTCGATTCGTTAACAAACTGGACGAAGTCGGGTGTGTTCACCAGCGGTCCGTGGGAGTCGAAACTAACCCAGTCCAGACCTGCGGGTTTGAAGGCCACAACCAATACATGCCGGTCGGTTCCCGATGCCAAGTTGGTTCCCCGGTGCCAGACATCGGATCGATAGGCCAGGAGAGAACCCGCCCTGCCAGGTGCTGAGACTTCGGCCTCGTACAACGCCGGTCCGTTCTCCTGACTGATCGGGCCCCTGGTCGTCCGCTCACCAGCCGATGCCGATCGCGGCACCAGCCGGGGGGCACCGTTCTGCTCGGTCACGTCGCTCAGGTACAGAAAGCACTCGAGGAACCACCAACCGGGCTCGCTTCGGGTGGGCACGACCGAGTGATTCTGATCTCGATGCAGCGGCTGTTCGTAGTCGGTGAGGTCACCGAACTTGGACCACAGGCGGGACTGGTAGATCCGAATGTCATTGGTTGCCAGGGCCGCTCGGGCGAACGATCGGAGGGCCGGATGGACGAACAGTCGATTCAGCGATGGGGCGCCGACTATCGGGAAGAGCGTGTTGCCGAGGAACTGGTCGCCACGGAAAGCGGGTCCTTTGTCGGACGGGCCGGCGTGGCGGTCGGGGCGCCGAATGGGCCCGATCTGATCCGGTGCTTCGGGGTCGACGGCTCGGGCCTCGGCCAGCGCTGGCTCGATCTCGGCCACGGGGATTAGTCCCTCAAGCAACACCCACCCTTCGCTCTGCCACTGAGCTGCCGCCTTGGCGTGCTCATCGCCACTGCCCCCGACCATCAGAACCGGTAGCCCATCGACGCAGGTGTCGGTAGTTCACCGCCGATGACTTCCCGCTCCCGTAGAGCGGCCAGACGAGCCGGGTCGTAACCCGCAACGTCAGTGAGGACCTGATCGGTCTGCTGATCGAAGATCGGGGCGCCACCGGTTGTCGAAGGTCGAACCCCATCGATCCGGTAGGGGCTGGCCACGTGGCGAACCGGTCCGGTCACCGCATGATCAACCGTCTCGAGCATGCTGAGTACCGGTTCGGAGCCGGGGGCGGTCCAGGGGTCGAGTACTTCCGCCGCTGAACCACCGGCGATCTCGACTGCCATGATCAGCTCGGCTGCGGTCATCCGGCTGGCTTCTTCGGCCAGACCGGCGCAGTCGCCAGGGCCGACAATCGCCACCCAACCGTCGTCGGCGGTGGACCAGATGCCGGAGACGGCAACGCCGGGGTCGCGGTTGCCCATTCGGCCGACGTCACGACCCTCGGTATCGGCCAGCACCAGAGCATCTCCGTGGAAGCTCCAAGTCGCTTCCTGATGTGACATGTCGATCTCACCACCGTGGCCGGTGAGATCCCGTCGATGGAGTCCGGCCAGCAGTGCGGTGGCGGCATGGACCCCGGCGATGGGGTCGGGGTAGTAGATGTTGGAGATGCGGGCACCCTCGTGGTCGTAACCCTGACGGTGGCCAATACCGCCCATGGCCTCACCGATCGAGCCGTAGCCGGCCGAGCCCGAATACGGCCCGTCAATGCCGAAGGCCGGCATGCGAATCACGACCAATCCAGGATTCACAGCCTTCAGGGTTTCCCAGTCGAGGCCAAGCGATGGCATCACGTGGGCCCGAAAGTTGCACACGATGGCGTCGGCGTTGCGGGCCATATCCAGGAAGACCTCCCGACCTTCCTCCGAGGCCAGACTCAAAACGCAGCCCCGCTTGCCTCTATTGAGAGCGTTGTACAGCGGGCTGGCGTCGAACCATCGGTTGTCGTCGACCAGATCCTCCTGACCGGGACGCATACCGTGGTCGTAGGGCCGTAGGGCCCGCCAGCCGTCGAACGGATTCTGAGCCTCCAGTTTGATGACGTCTACCCCTAGCGGTTGGAGCAGGTTGCCCACATACGGCCCGGCCCACGCCACTGTCATTTCTATGACTCGGAGCCCATCGAGCAACTTCAAATCGAGACGAGGGGCCGTGCCGTCCTCGGGCGATGGATTGGCGCCAGCATCAGAAACCGACTGGTCGGGCACCGGCAGACCTTCGCCTCGCCAGACCGAGCCAATGGCCCGCACCGGCCCGGTCGGAGTGTCGACCGTTTGCAGAAACTCTCGTTCGGTGAGGTGGGGGTCGTCGAGGGCATCGAGCGGTGTTGTGACCATGCCGATGGCCCACGGCGAGTCGAGTCCGTGCTGAAAGATCTCTCTTTTGGTGCGCTCGCCGTACCAGGGTCGGATGATCTCCCACAGCTCGTCGATGTGGTCGACCCGCCGCTGACGGCTGGTGAATTCGGGGTTCTCGATCAGGTCGGGACGGCCGTAGAACAGGCACTGCATCTCCCAGTCGATGGCCCGGATCGAGCCCGGTGTCACGAAACCATCGGCACAGGGAATAGCCCCCGACGGAAAGGCGCTCGGCGGGTGGGCGCCGACCGGCTCACGGGGTCGCTCACAGTGAAGGGCATCGGCATAGGCCAACTCAACGCTGCCCAGAAAGGCGGCAAGCCAGGAGACATCGAGGTGGGATGCGGTGCTTCGAAGAAGCCCCATGGCCCCAACGGCAGCCGCCGCCCCAGCCATGTACTGGGCTGGCCAACCAGGAAGGCGCAGTGGCGGACCGTCGGCATCCCGGTTGAAACCGAGAAAGCCGGACTGGGCCTGAACGATCAACTCATCATCGATCTCACCTGATCGCTGAGCATCGACACCCCAGGCCGTGACCGACACCAACTTCGGATGGCGGAAGCCGACCTGTTCCAGCTGGGCCCGAGTGCGATCGTCGATCACCACGTGGGCCCAGTCAGGGTCAGCCTCAGTGGCGTTCAACTTCCCGGCGTTGAGGTGGACGTAAAGCGGACTGAGGCCGGAGAGCGGTTGGTCGTCGACCGGTTGGGTTCTTGCCGGGTCACCACCGTCCGGTTCGACCTTCACCACGGTGGCACCGAGCATGGCCAAAAGGCGTCCGGCGTAGGGTCCGGCAACGCCGCTGGCTGTTTCCAGCACTCGGAGACCGGTCAAGGGGACATCAGGCATGGGTCGAGACTAGACAGGAGCCATGAGTTCGAACAGCGCAGCAGTCGGCAGCTTCACCGGTTTCGAGACAACCCTCGAAGATCCGGGGATTTTGGTTGTCACCTTCAACGTTCCCGAGCGCCTCAACGCCTCGACCGCTCCCATGAAGCGGGATTTGGTCGAAACCCTCACCCAGGTCCAGATGGACGACCGAATCAGGGTCGTAGTCTTCACCGGTGCCGGCTCGGCGTTCTGGGCCGGCGATGATCTCAGCGGCAAGAAGCCCGACCGGTCGAACCAAACGGTTCCCCCGATATTCGGGGGGCACCACGATGCGGTGGGCACCTACAACGGGCTCCGGGTCATCAGTCAGACCGTGAACACCGCGGTGCGGAACCTGGACAAGCTGACCATCGCCGCCATCAATGGGTTCGCCATCCAGACAGGGTTCTCACTGGCTCTGGCCTGCGACTTCCGGCTAGCAGCCCGCTCGGCCAAGATGGGCAGCGCCACCCTTCGCTTCGGCCTCCTCCCCGACGAAGGCGGTCAGTACTTGTTGGTCCAACATCTCGGTGTCGCCGGTGCCATGGACTTCATGATGCGACGACGCATCGTCGATGGCGAGACTGCTCACGACCTCGGCTTGGTTCACGAAGTTGTCGACGACGACCAGCTGATGGCATCAACCCTGACGTTGGCCAAGGAGTTGGCCGACGGGCCACAGATGGCCATGCGAATGTTGAAGCGGTCCATCTACCTGGCGGCCGAGCAGACCTGGGCCCATTCCCTCGAAGATATTGCCGCCCGCACCGCAGTAACCGATCACCACCCCGACGCCATCGAGGGCGGCCGAGCGTTCCTGGAGAAGCGAGAGGCCAACTTCAATGCGGCCCTCGATGGCCGCGAGGTGCCAGCGGTCGATCACATACCGTGGGCAGCAGATGACTGAAACTGAGCGGGGCGAGCTGGTACGAGCCATTCATGGCGCACCGACCATGTTGGTTCTGGCTGTGGCCGGCGGCGGCAATGCGGTGATCACCGACCTTCTCGATGTCCCTGGCGCCTCCCGCACCATTCTCGAGGTGAGGGTCCCCTATGCCCTGTCGGCCATGGCCGATCTGCTGGCCTTGGACGACGACGAACCATGGGGCGACCCATCGGCCGGAGCAGTGTCGATCTCCACCGCCCGCACCATGGCCGAGGCCTGCCTCGAACGGGCTCACGACCTCTCCCCCGACCACCACGACGTCATCGGTGTCGGCTGCACGGCAACGTTGGTCACCGACCGGCCCAAGAAGGGCGATCACCGGGCCCATATCGCCATCGCCCGGGGCGATAGTCGACGACAGGCGTCGCCCCGCCCGATGGAGGTTGTCGAGTCCTCCGTCGAACTTTCAAAAGGTGTACTCGATCGGGCAGGAGAAGACCGTGTGGTCGCCGATGCCATTCTCTCGATGATTGCCAGCGCCTGCGGAATCGAGGAAAACAGAAACGGCTGAGATCCACGATCCGATCCACCATCTCTGGGACGTTCGCAACTGATCGTGCTAGTTCTGTTCCCATGATCGGGAGCACAATCAATGGGTGAGCTCTGCCGAGACAGGGTCTGCATCGTCACCGGAGCTGGTCGAGGTATCGGCCGCGCTCACGCCCTGTTGCTGGCCGAACATGGGGCCAAGGTGGTCGTCAACGACATCGGCAGCGCCGTCGATGGCACCGGTACCGACACCTCGTTGGCCGAAGCAACCGTCGCTGATATTCATTCCGCCGGCGGAACCGCGGTGGCCAACCACGACGACATCGCCGACTGGGAAGGTGCCCAGCGGTTGGTCAACGCCGCGGTTGAGACCTACGGAGGCCTCGACGTACTTGTGAACAACGCCGGCATTTTGCGGGATCGGGTACTGGTCAACATGACCGAGGATGAATGGGACGGGGTTATCCGTACCCATCTGAAGGGCACCTTCGCCACGTCGAAGTGGGCCGGGGCCTACTGGCGAGAGCGGGTGAAGGCCGGTGAGAGCAACGATGCCCGCATCATCAACACCACCTCGGTATCGGGCCTCTATGGAAATCTCGGACAAACCAACTACGGGGCTGCCAAGGCTGGCATCGCCATTTTCACCCAGATAGCAGCCACCGAACTCGGTCGGTACGGGGTCACCGTCAACGCCCTTGCTCCCCTTGCCCTGACCAGAATGAACGAAGGCCTCCCCCAGATGGTCGAGGCCGACGACGAAGAGCGGGAGCGTCTCTCGACCAGGAAGATTGCCGAGGTGGCTGTCTGGTTGGCCTCGGCTGGAACCGCCGACATCACCGGTCGGGTCTTCGAAGCCTCAGGTGAGATTCTGGCCATTGCCGAGGGTTGGCATCGCGGACCGACTGCTCCCGGTGTGGACAGCGAGGCCGATCTCGATGGCGTTCTGAGACAGTTGCTGGCCGACGCCCGACCAAACGCCGATATCGACGGCCAAGATCTCGAGGAGTAGCGACCATGTCTATCTATGACGAGGCTCACGCCTGGTACTCGGCCAACTGGGATCCGAAGCTGAGCGTCGGCCAGTGGTGGAAGTTGCTGGCCGACTCGGGATGGGGCCTGGCCTGGTGGCCCGAGGGCCGCTTCGGCCGCGGGTTGGATCACCATCAGGCGCACGAAGCTGACCGGGCCCGAGACGACGTCGGAGCCTTCGGGCCGCCGGGCGGCATCGGGGTGACCCTCGTCGCCCCCACCATCTTCGAACACGGTCCTGAGGAACTCCTCGATCGCTTCCTACCGGCTATCGCCTACGGCGAGACGATGTGGTGTCAGCTGTTCTCCGAGCCCGGCGCTGGCTCTGATCTGGCCGCGGTTGGGACCGGGGCCGTAGCCGACGGCGATCAGTGGATCACCAGCGGTCAGAAGGTTTGGACATCGGGCGGCCATCTGGCCGACTGGGCCGTGTTGATGGCCCGCACCGATCCCGATGTGCCAAAGCACCGAGGCATCTCGTTCTTCATCATCGACATGCATCAGGACGGGGTTGATGTGCGCCCGCTCCGTGACATGACTGGCGACTCAGAGTTCAACGAGGTCTTTCTCACCGACGCCGTTGTGGAGAAGGCCGACCTGATCGGCGATCTCAACGACGGCTGGAGGGCGGCCATGACCATGCTTCAGGTCGAGCGGGATCTGGATGCGGTCGGCCACGATGGCGGCGGCGACGTGATCAATGCGGTGGACCTCAACCAGCCAGTGGGCGAGGTTCAGCATGAGCAACGGCACGGCACCTCACTGTCCGGCTTTGCCTACGCCACCGGTTCCCTGAAGGACGACGTGACCCACCAGCTGGTGGCCGATCAAGCCGACATGACCGATCCGCTTGTCCGTCAGGCCGTTGCCGGTGCCCGCATCAACCGACGGGTCCTGGACTGGAACGGTCAACGGCAGGTCAATGCCTCAACGGTCAAGTATCAGAACGCTCTCCTCTGCCGGCAGCTGCGAGATCTCGGGTTCTCCGGGGGCGGCATAGCCACCCAGCTGGGCCGCATCGAGCAGCCCGATGGCGGTCACTTCCTCAAATCGGCACTGTTCGCACAGGGGATGGCCATCGCCGGCGGCACCGATGAAGTGCAGCGCAACATCGTGGGCGAACGAATTCTTGGCCTCCCTAAGGAGCCCAAAGTCGAATAGCCCGACGCACCCAACTATCCCACCCATCACCCTCAACCAAACACCGAGCGAGAGAGCCCATGCCGTACACAACGTCCCAACTCAGCGACCTCCAGGACATCACCGACGTCCTTCATGCTTACGCCCGAGCCATCGACGACAACCGGCCAGCCGATGTCGCCGCTCTCTTCACCGACGATGTCGTGCTCGACTATGGCGGCGACTACACCAATCTGATCGGCCGCCCCCTGGCCCAGAAGTTTTTTGCCGGCGGCACCAGCCGGCTCTACAAGCGGTCGGCCCACCACGTGTCCAATGTCGAGATTGAGTTCACCGGTGACGACGCAGCCAACTCCATCGCCTATGTGAACGCCTGGCACGAGTTCAACCAGGAGGAGTTCGACGTTGACATGCCGAACGCGTGGATCTACGGCCGCTACATCGACGAACTGGTGCGAAAGGACGACACATGGCTCATCGCCAAGCGAACCTTCCGGGCCATGGGCCACGACGCCTGGCAGAGCCCCTGCACCTACATCGATCGCTCCTAGCAGAGCCTGACAGAGAGGGTGCGGAACGAGCGGGCAGCTCAGATGCGATAGACCCGGCGGGCGGTGCCGGCGAACAGGTCGGCCCGTTCGGCCGACGAATACTCCAATGACACCTTCTTGAAGGCGTTCCAGAGAACGGTGTAACCAACGGTGTCTCCGTCGACCGGGAAGTTGGACTCGAACATGCAGCGGCTGGGTCCGAACGTGTCGATGCTGAACCGCAACATCTCGCCCCAACGGTCGAGTACTTCGTCAGAGTTCGGAGGGCGAGACCCGTCGGCCGGTCCACCTGCCCCGCCAGCCCGGGCCATGCCGATACCACCGACCTTGAGCACCACGTTGTCGCAGTCGGCCAGCTCGGTCAGGGCCGCTCGAATATGGGCGAAGACCTCAGCCTCCTTGCCCGCGTAGCTGCCGACCAGGAACGGACCGCCGAGGTGGTTCACGATGATCGTCAGATCGGGCACCGCCTTGGCCAGACCAACAACATCGTCGAGTTGGTAGTGGTACTGCCAGGCTTCAAAGCTGAGATCCATGGAAGCCAGCACTGCGGCTCCGGCCCTGAACTGCTGATCGCCATAGTCGCCAAGAGGCCTCCCGGTCCGACTCACCGGGACGGAGGGGTCGTCGGTCTTGGCCGCCGAGTGCCGAATACCCCGGAACCGTCCCCCAGCCGCTGCTACGTGGGCTTCCAGCACCTCGGCCACACCTTCACCGAGGGACAAATCGGCGTGACTGACGATGGCCGCCATGGTGGCACCAGGGGTTTCGTCGGTTCGATCGGCCCGTTCGGCGACATACGTCGTTTCCCCCACCGGCCGCAGGTGGGTGGGCCCGTCCTTGAAGTAGTTCGAACCACAATCGATGAAGACTGTCTGCACCACGTTGTGACCGGCATCGGTATCGAGCCGAAGGTCGTCGATCTCGTACAGGCCGTACGCCGACTGGGTGTTCCACAGGTGATGGTGCGGATCGACGATCTCCAGCTCGGGTTCGAGCGCATCCTCGTTGGTCAGGGCAAGAAAAGTCCGAT
Source organism: uncultured Acidimicrobiales bacterium (assembly GCA_937930655.1). Lineage (GTDB taxonomy): Bacteria > Actinomycetota > Acidimicrobiia > Acidimicrobiales > SZUA-35 > JAHECQ01. Next base: position 26,861 of record CALHBU010000391.1, read on the forward strand.
CCATCATGAGCCGACACTAGGGCAGCGCCATATACCGGGCCCGTCGATTCGTACATCGCGCCGACCGGGGACAAGATGATTGGAAGATGCACTCCCGTACCTCGTTGGCCAACTCCACGTCCTCAACGGGGACCTCGCCCAAGAACACCAAGTTCAGCGGTTGGAGCATCGCCCGCGCTGGCCTCTACATCCAGATGATCCACAGCGGCCTGGTTTTCAACGCCTTCTCGCTGTTCTCCGACGAGCTACGTCAGGAGTTCGGCTGGTCCAACAAGACCTTGGGCGGCGCCTTCGCCCTGAACCGTGCCGAAAGTGGCCTGCTCGGTCCCCTGCAAGGCTGGATGACCGACAAGTGGGGCTCCCGGGTCGTGCTTCGAATCGGTGCCGTCATCATGGCCATCGGCTTCTTTTCGTTCAGCACCATCGACACCGTTGTCGGGTTCTACCTCAGCTACCTGCTGATCGCCCTTGGTTCCAGCCTCTCCGGCTTTTTGACCATCACGGTCACGGTGGTCCACTGGTTCGAGCGACATCGGGCCCGGGCTCTTTCGGTGGCGTCGATGGGCTTCGCCATTGGTGGCACCCTGACCTTCCTCGTTGGGCTGCTGATCGACCGGGAAGGTTGGCGATTCACCGCCCGGGTGGCCGCTGTTGTGACCCTTCTGGTGATCCTGCCCCTCTCGCAACGGTTCCACCGACGGCCATCCAACGTTGGCCAGTTCGTCGACGGCGTCGATCCCGATCATCGGGAGGATGGCGACACCTACGAGCTCGTCCCCGAGACTCAGCACTTCACCGCAGGCGAAGCCATGCGAACCAAGGCGTTCTGGTTCATTTCGTTCGGTCACGCGTTTGCCCTCCTGGTCGTCGGCGCCTCGATGGCCCACCTCAAACCGTTCCTGGTCGACGAAACCACGCTTGGCTCCCTGCACATCAACGTGGTCATCGGATCGCTCCCCGCCATGATGGGGGTCGGTCAGATCATTGGGGGCTTCCTCGGTGACCTCTACTCCAAGCGCCTTCTCCTCGCGGTCGCCATGATCGGGCATGGCGGCGGCATTCTCGTGCTGTCAATCGCCAGATCAGCTCTACTCATCTGGGTGTTCGTCCTCCTCCACGGCATCGCCTGGGGCCTTCGAGGCCCGCTACAGCAGGCCTTGCGGGCCGACTACTTCGGGGCGTCGGACTTCGGCAAGATCATGGGCTTCTCCGCCCTCATCATCATGATGGGCATGGTGATCGGACCCATCTTCGCCGGCATTGTGGCCGACGCCACCGGGAGCTTCCGGACCGCCTTTGTCATCCTTGGCTCGTTGGCCACCATGGGCAGTCTCTGGTTCTGGTTCTCCACGCCGCCCCCGCCGCCGAGCCGCCTTCGGGAGACAACGTGAAAGCATCCATCTTCTGCGGCCTCTCACTCGACGGTTTCATTGCCCGCTCCGATGGAAACCTCGACTTTCTCGATGCGCTCGATCCGCCGGAGCTCAATGGCGAACCGACCGATGGAGGGTTCGGTGAGTTCCTGGCCTCGGTTGATGCCTTAGTCATGGGCCGCAACACCTTCGACAAGGTCATGGATCTCATCACCCAGCCAGACATCGACTGGCCCTACGGCGACCTGCCGGTCGTGGTTCTGACATCGCGGCCTCTCACCGTTCCCGACGAGCTCCAAGACGTCGTCGAAGCCACAGACCTTGCCCCGGCCGAGTTGCTCGATGTCCTCGCCTCTCGCTTTGTGGAGCACGTCTATATCGATGGTGGCCTCACCGCTCAGAGCTTCCTTCGGGACGGACTGATCGACGAGATCATCCTCACCACCGTGCCGGTTCTCATCGGTGACGGCCTCCGACTGTTTGGCGAGCTACGGGCCGATGTGAAGGTCGAGCTTCTTGACAACACGGTGTTCTCCAACGGTTTCGTGCAGAGCCACTATCGAGTGCGGGCCGACTGATCGAGCCGGGGGTCGACGGCCAACAACAGGGCGTCGGCAAAGAGATTCACGACACCAAGGATGATGGCGGCCACGAAGAGGGCGCCGGTGACGGCCAGCACGTCTCGGCGACCGATGGCGACGATGACGTAGTCGCCAAAGCCCGGCAGCAAGAAGATCCGTTCGGTGATAACCAGGTTGCCCAGAATCAGACCCGATTGAGCGGCGATGGAGGCCACCATGGTCGGGGCTGCGGGCCGCAGGGCATGCATGCGAACGATGCGCTTGTCGGACACACCCTTCGATCGGGCCAGCAGAACGTGATCTGACCGGAGTTGTTGCAGCATCTCCGTGCGCAGAATCACTAGATAGACGGCGGCCGTGGTGATCGCCATCGTGATCGACGGCAGGGCCATCGAACTGATGTGGGGCCAGATGCCATCGCCGATCGGCCGGTAGCGGCCGGATGAGAAGAGGCTGAAGCCGAGCTCGACACCGAAGACGCTCAGGCTGCCAACGGCGAACAGAAAGACCAGCAATGGCCCGACAACGAAGATCGGTGTCGATAGACCAAACAAACCGGCCGCTCGAAAGGCAAGGTCGGCCCGTTTGCCGCGGAGCCGCGCGCCCACCATGGCTCCTGGAACCGCAATCGCGACCGCCAGAATTTGGCTGTAAAGAACCAGCTGCATCGATAGCGGAATGGTCCGGCTGACGCCTTCACCCACGGTTTCGCTGTAGGAGGATTCTCCCAGCTCGCCAGCCACCACCCCACCGATCCAGTCGACGTAGGCCTCCATTGCTGGCACCACGCCCGGTTCGTCCTGACGAGACCTATCGGGGTAGTTGTGAACAAGAAGC
>CALHBU010000392.1 GCA_937930655.1 uncultured Acidimicrobiales bacterium
GTGACGCTCCACGATGGATCTGTCCCCGCCAACGGAGAGCCTCTTCTGGAGCTCGATGCGGATGTGCCGATGGTGACCGACCGGGTGTGGTCCTCGTTGAGCGTCTTGCGATACGCAACCGTCGATGATGCTGAGGCCAACCGACCCGACGATGCCCTGTGGCTGGTTACGAGGCCCCAACCATTGTCGTAGCGGTGGGGTGTGCCCCCGAGAGAGCTGCTCCGGGAATGGGGGAGAACCCCGATGCCGGACGCCGGTTGGTGGTCGATGCTGGGAACGAGTTTCTACACCCGTTGGAGAAATCGACCGAAGGACTTCACATGGTGCGATACCTGCTAGGCCATCGAATCGACAAGCACATCGCCGAGGGAACCATTTGGTTCACCGTCGATCATGGGCGTCGTCGCTTCTCGACCGCAGCCGCCGCCCTCGATCACGTTCGTCAGCTGGAATCGCTGCCGGTCTGATTCTCAGAGCCGTCGGCCTCATCAGCCGGCGTTCTCCTGAACGATCTTCTCTCGGGGCGGGCGCCCCAGAGCGAACTCGGGAGCCAGGATGTCGGTGCTGGTCGGAAGTGCACGGGGATCGGAGAAGTAGCCGAGCGCATAGTTGCCCATGGTGTAGCCGAGCAGTTCTTGAAGCTCGGGCTCGAGATCCTTGGCCACCTCGGGCGGACACGAGAGGTACTGGTTTTCCTCGGTCCGAAGCCAACCCAGCGTGTAGGTGATGTTGAGTCCCCGGCGGTCGTCCGCCGAGTGATTGGCTCCGCCACCGTGAATGACCGACCCGCTGTAGATCAGCACCGAGCCGGCGGTCATGATCGCTTGTGTCTTTTCGTCTTCTGTAGCCCGACGATCGTCGTCCCACCCTGGACTGCCAGGGACCAGCCGGGTGGCACCGTTGCTCTCGGTGAAGTCGGTGAGGGCCCAGATGGTGTTGAACTGGGGCTCGATGTCCTGTGGGATGTAGCCACCCCAGGCCAGCCGATCACGGTGCAGGGGCTGGCTCTTCGACCCCGGTTTGATATTGATGACCTGGTTCAGATGCAGCTGAATCTTGTTGGTGAATGGCGCAAGGAAGGTCTGGGCCAGGTCGACGACAAGCGGATGGGTCACAAGATCCCGGCTCTCCGGGACTCTGGCCACCAGCGCACCGGTCCGGCTTGTGAGGCGACCGGTGAAGTCGTCGCGGCCATTCGGCGTGGCCTCGACCCAGGGGCGAAGACCGTCGTTGAGTGACGCCAACTGCTCGGGAGGCAACACGTCTGCGATGATCGCTGCGCCATCGGCCTGTAGGGCGGCCACCATCTGCGCAGGGTCGTCGTCGACGGCGAAGGTACTGAGGAGGGCCATCACTCGATGCTAGGTCGCGCCCAAGAGCGGTGCCTGGCTAGGTTGGAATCATGCCGGTTCGTCTCGTCCGACAACATGACCTTCGCCCAGTGGCATCCCTGCTCACTGCTGCTTTTCACCAGGATCCACTCTTCGAGTGGTTCTTTCCTGACCCCGCCAATCGGGCGGTCCTGACCGGCGTCTGGATGCGAAACTCGGCGGAGCTCTCGATGGCTACCGGCCATGGGTTCGTTCATATCGACGACGCAGCTGCGCCCCCTCTCGCAGCTGCGCCCCCTCTCGCAGCTGCGCTGTGGTCTCCACCGGATGTGGAGCTCTTTGGCCCCGACGGCTTTCGTCCGCGCTGGGCCCTCCTAGTCGGGGCCAACCCAGGCCGGGTCAACGAGCTACGAGAGGGCATTCAGCTCCTCGGGACAGCTCACGAGGGGCTTGACGGACACTTCTATCTCAATACTCTCGGCGTCGACGCCGAGCGACGGGGCCAGGGCCTGGCCCAGCCGCTCATGGAGCGAGTGCTCTCCGTGGCCGACGACGAGACCATTCCCTGCTACCTGGAGAGTTCCAATCCACTGAATCTGAGCTTCTATCAACGCTACGGCTTTGAGGTCATGCAAGAGATCGAACTCCCCAACGGCCCCACCATCCGGCCAATGTGGCGGGAGCCACGAAGCTGAATCCTGGCGGGAGCCACGAAGCTGAATCCTGACTAGTTCAGCGAGTCGAGGAACGCGTCGTAACGGGCTTGGGCTGCATTGACGTCGGCCGGTCCACGTAGCGCCATCGCCGCTACCAACGTCTCGTATCCCTCGTAACCGAAGGGGTCGATCTCCAGCGATCGTTCGGCCCAATAGACAGCTTCGTCCTCACCACCCGCCACCAGCAGAGAAGAAAGTCTGTTGCAGGCAGCCGCTGCTTCCAACTGATAACGACCCCGGGCTTCAACAAGCCACTCGTCGTCGAGCCCCTCCAAGAAGGGTCCGCCATAGGCGCTGCACCCACGACGCAGCGACTCGATCGCCTTCGATGCCAGGCCTCGTTGCTGGTCCGCACGGGCCTGCTCAATGGCTTCCTCGAAGACAAGAAGGTCGACTTCTAGCCCTTCAGTAAAGAGCTCGATCACGTCTTGATCGGAACGGATGAACCAGGCCGGTGCGTGTAGGGCGCGGTTGGGCTCGACCGCCTTTGCCAGGTAGCTGAGCGTCACCCGGAGGTTGCGCCGTCCGGCGGCCAGGTCCAAATCGGGCCACAGGTTGTCGATCAATGCTTCCCGACTGATTCGTCGGCGAAGAGCCAGCAGCCCAAAGAGCGACCGGACTCTGCCCCGTCGCCACTCGGGACTTTCCGGGTTATGAGGAACGTCAAGGAGCGGGGCTCCGAACAGATGGACCCTCACGATGTGGGTTGGCTTTCGAGGTCTCGCCGCCAGCACCTCAACTGCGGCAGCCGCCAGCGCTGGTTGACCGGAGCCAGCGATGCGCTCCAGCGCCGGTACCCCTTGCCCTTCTAACGACCGGAGAATCTCTGCCTGGAGACTGTGGTGACTGGGCGGCAGTCCGAGCGCCAAGATGGCAGCCCACCGACTGGGGAGAATGGTGCCGATCTGGGCTGGGGCTGGCCAGTGCTCGACGTGAGTTGTCGGTGTGTCCCCTGTGTCGAGCGCCACGACCAAGCTTCGCAGGAGCTGATTGGCTTCGAGAAACAGGTTCTCTGTCATGAAGGCGTCGAGCATTGGACGGTCCTCAACTCGCAGGGTATACCAGGCCGCGACACCCATGAACCAGGCGGTCA
>CALHBU010000393.1 GCA_937930655.1 uncultured Acidimicrobiales bacterium
GGCGCCGAGGATCTGGCCCGCCAGTTGGTGCACACTCTCGACCCAACACAGCTGAGTCAGGCCATGCTCTCGCCTCGGGCCCCGACCGACCTCATCACTGGGAATCGAACCGAGTTGGCCGATGGCGATGGCCTCGTACCGCTGCCGCTTGTGTTTCGGGGTCGCCTACCCGAACCGTTCGACGGACTGATGGCTTCGGCTCAGCTGGCAGCCGACGAGGTCGCCGGGCTGACCCCGGGCGATGTCGAGGCTCTGTCCTTTACCCGGGCGCCGAAGGGTCTTTCGGTTGGCAGCTTCGACACCGATCAGCGCGAGGTCCTGCGAGGTTTGCTCGACACCTACCTTCGCCGTCTGCCAGACGGCCTCGCTGACCTCGAGGTAGCTAAGTTAGACGACGCAGGTCTGGATGCTCTGTCCTTTGCGTGGGCCGGCGGCACCGAGCCCGACCAACCTCATTACTACCGGCTGCAAAGTTCTCGGCTCTTGGTCGAGTACGACAACACCCAACGCGACGTCAACCACGTCCACACCGTGTGGCGAGACCTCACCAACGACTTCGGCGGCGACGCCCTGGCCGACCACTACCGCCACAGCCCCCACCACTAACGCGAACGTCAGCCGTCGTAGAAGAACGGGTCGTGGAGGCCGATGAGGGTCTTGGCTCGCTGGTCGTCGCCCGCTCGGTCGATAGCTTCGGCCGAAAGTTGGTTGGCGTCAGCCGTTGGCTGCAACCGTTGGGCGATGTCCCGCCGGCCGTAATGGATCTGCACGAAGTAGCGCCCCGGGTCACCTGGTTGGGTGGGTAGCCGACGGTGCCACACATCGGAGACGAAGGCCACCACATCACCGGCCTCGGCCGGCAAGGGAAGCACCGGGGTGTCGTTGTAGGTGAGCGTCATGTCATCCCGCCGGTCTGAGGGTGGAGCTTGGCCTGACATGTGGCTGCGGGGGATGACACCGGTCGGCCCGCACTCGATCGGCATCGGGTCGATGAGGACATGCACTGCGATGACAAAGATCGGGTAGGGGATGCGGTCGTCCCACCCGACATCGGCAGAGCGCGGTATGTGGGGGCCCGCATCGCAGTGCCATGTTCCTCCGCCGTGGGTGATCTCCCGGCCGGCCGGGTTCCGCCACGCCGAGTTGGCGATGATGTGACAATCCTCGCCAACCAGTGGCTCGACCACGTCCAGAATCGACCGATGGCCGACCAGTTCCTGAACCGCGGGACTGCGGTTGAGCATCTCGTACCGGAACTCGTCGGCGGCCATGTCCGGACGCCGTTGGTCGGGCGGGTAGTGCTCGAAGACCCGGTCTACGTCCTTCCGAAGTGCCGCGACGCCGTCGGCATCAAGCACCTTGGGAAGCACAACGAAGCCCTCCTCCTGCAGATGGCGAGATGCCTCGGGCGACGGATCAGTTCGGGGCGCCAGGTAACCGCCGTTGCGTGTCAGCATGTCTCCGACCCTAGAACAGGCCCCCGCTCCGTGTTCAGGGGGTGAGGCCGAGGGTGGGCTCGATGGGGTTGAGGTAGTGATCGGCCAGATGGTTGAGGAAGCGTCTGGCCGGTCGGAAGCGGTTGGCTATGTCGTTGAGCACAACCGAGAGGGCGCCGACCTCATCGGCGTCGGTGGCAGCCCGATACCACGACGGTCCGAGGGTTTCCATGGCATCGAGGCCGGGGGAGAACGACGCCGGGTCCAACATTTCCAGAACCTCGTCGGACGTCAGATCGAGCGAGCGCCCAAGACGGCCAGCCGTGCTGGCTTCGATGGTCCTAGGGCCTGTCTCGTCAGCGAGGACACCGGAGCGAAACAGCGCCAAGTCTCCGAGTTGTCGATAGAGCAAAGCTTTGTCTGCCGGCACCGCAACATCGAGCCAGTCGGCCAACGCCTCGAGGTCAAGGGTGTTGACTGGCACCGGAAGGCGAGGTGGTTCACTGAATCTTGAGAGCATCCGAGCGACGAAGATGACTCGACCCGGGGCCTCGATGAATTCTCGAAGTGGATCGACGTCGAACACCGGCAACCGCTTCCCGGGCCCGGTCCATTCGTTGACGACATGGGTCGACCGAAGATCGACCGAAGCCTGCTGAGTGAGCACGGCGAAGAAGAGATACGACGATGTCTCGAGGGTTAGCCCGGCGGTTGGTTCGAGAAGAGCTTCGACGACAGCTGGATGTTCGAGCACGTCGAGAAGTGACCACGGCCGTTGTTCGAGATCGGCTCGCACTACCGCCGCGTCCTCGTCGAGGGCGGTGGCCAGCATGTCGATGTCGTTGTCGGACAATCCGAGTCGCTCGATCCCCATGAGCTTTCCCTTCCGTCGCTTCTAGTTTCTCATTCCTTGTCGGCGGAATGAGGTCGCTCGGGAGGAGTTGTCCTCTTTCGATTCAATTTTGAATCAGTTGCTGTCTTGTCTGGGCGTAGGCTGATGGCATGAACACCAAGCACGGCGAAGACGTTGACCGAACCGCCGAATGGGAGCAGATTCGCCAGGATCATCTGCGGCCGGCCAGTGATCGTCCGGCCTCAGCGGCCCAGGGCGTGCACCACCTTGCTCTGCTGTCGAGCGACGTGGTGCAGACCATTCGCTTCTACCAAGACATCCTGGAGTTCCCCCTCACCGAGGTGTTCGAGAACCGGGACTATCAGGGAAGCACGCACTTTTTCTTCGACATCGGCAATGGCAATGCGTTGGCCTTCTTCGACTTCCCTGGGCTCGATCTTGGTCCCTACGCCGAGGTGCTCGGGAGCATGCATCATCTCGCCATTTCGGTAAGCCCCGAGAAGTGGGCGCATCTCAAACAGAAACTCATCGACAACGACATCACCATCCAGTTCGAACACAAGACGTCGCTGTACTTCAACGGTCCTGACGGCGAGCGTCTCGAGCTTTTGGCCGATGAACTTGGCCAGATGTACGGCGCATCCATCGGTTAGCGGCCAACCCGCTACTTAGGCCGTGACTCGACCTGTGGCCGGTCAGAGTCGTAGCGTGGGGTTATGGCTGCCAACCCAAGCTCTTCGAATGAAGCCCTGATCATCGATGCCGTACGTTCGCCGCGCGGCATTGGCAAGAAGGACAAGGGTGGCTTGTCGCATGTGCACCCCCAGAAAGTTCTGGGTCAGGTGCTCAACGGTTTGCAGGAGCGGGTGGGGTTCGAGCCGGCCGACGTCGAGGACGTCGTATGCGGCAATGGTTCCCATGCCGGTGACCATGCGCACGACATCGGTCGCATGGCAGTGCTCGACGCTGGCTGGCCCATCTCGGTCCCCGGCGTAACCCTCAACCGATTCTGCGGCTCTGGCCAACAGGCGGTCACGTTCGGCGCCATGGGCGTCGCGTCGGGCCACCAGGATCTGGTCATTGGTTGCGGCATCGAGTCCATGAGCCGACCGGCCCGCAACGGGACCGATGGCTTCCATGCCAACAACGAGCATCTTCTCGAGACTCACCCTCAGGTGCCGCAGGGGCTGTCGGCCGACCTCATCGCCACCATCGACGGACGCAGTCGCGAGGAATGCGATGCCCTCGGGCTGGAAAGTCAGCGCCGAGCTGAAGAGGCCATCAAGGAGGGTCGCTTCGATCGCAGCCTTATCACCATCAAGAACGACGACGGCACCGTCGCCCTCGATGCCGAAGAATTCCCTCGCCCAGAAACGACAGCCGAGGGTCTGGCCAGCCTCAACCCCAGCTTCGCCAAGATGGTCGACTTCAAGATGGAACAGTCTGACTCGACCATGACCGAGCTGGTCAACCAGAAGTACCCGGGCGTCACCCTCAACCATGTGCACCACGCCGGCAACAGTTCGGGCGTGGTCGACGGAGCGGGAGCCGTGTTGCTCTCTTCCTCTCGCTATGCCGAGGCCAACGGCCTCACCGCCCGGGCCAAGATCGTCATGTCGGCGGTCGCTGCCGACGAGCCACTCATCATGCTCACGGCACCTGGACCGGCCGCCCTCAAATGCTTGGAGAAGGCTGGCATGTCGGTCGACGACATCGACCTGTTCGAGGTCAACGAGGCGTTCGCCTCGGTGGTGCTCCGCTTCTTCTCCGACACCGGCGCCGACCCATCCAAGGTCAACGTGAACGGTGGCGCAATCGCCCTTGGGCACCCCATCGGTGCCACTGGCGCCATGTTGATCGGCACCATTATCGACGAGCTCGAACGCCGTGATCTCGAGACCGGCCTTGTCGCCATGTGCACCGGTGGTGGCATGGGCACCGCGACCATCGTCCAACGAGTCTGAACACAGCCCTACTAGATCTGAACACAGCCCTTCCTAAATCTGAACACAGTCCTCTACTAGAGAAGTCCGAAAAGGAGCGCAAACATGACCGATGTGATCCCCGCACCAGACGTCAACAACGAGTGGCGTTTGGAGACCCCCGGCAACGAAGGTTGGACCCGTACGGCCCGACCTGACGCGGCAGACAAGTACTTCATGTGCTCAGCCGATGGCCACGTACAGGAGCCGAACACCTTCCTGCACGAGCGGATCGACGAGAAGTACCACGACCGTCTCCCCGGACTCATCATCGCCAAGACCGACAAGAAGGAATCGCCCGAGCAGTTTCAGAAGACTGAAGGCTTCCGAGCGGCCAAGCTCAATTGGGTCGACCCTCTGGGCGGGCACGAGAAGCTCCGCCACAAGTCGGGCAAGACTCCTGAGGCTCGGGTGACCGATCTGGCCATCGATGGTTGCGACGCCGAGATCCTGTTCCCCAACAAGGGTCTCACCATCTGGGCCACCCCCGACGTCGAGTTCAGCCACATCATGTGCAAGGCCTACAACGAGTGGGTCTGGGACGACTTCCAAGAGTTCAACGATGTCCTGGCTCCGATGGCCGCCATCGCTCCGGCCTCGCTCGAGAACACGCTGGTCGAGATCCAGCGGGTCGCCGACCTGGGTTTCAAGGGTCTTTGTCTTCCGGTGAAGCCGATCTTCGGCAGCCCCGATGTCGATGACCTCAACTACAACCTCAAAGAGTTCGATCGCATGTGGGACTGCATCGACGAGACCGGGCTTCCCGTCACCTTCCACATCTCCACCGGACGAGACCCTCGAACGTCGCGCAGCCAAGGTGGAGCAGTCATCAACTACACGGTCCATTCGCTCTCGCCGGCCATGGAGCCCTTGGCCAATATCTGCGCCTCCGGTGTGGCCGAGCGTCACCCCAACCTCAAGTTCGGCACCATCGAAGCCGGAATCGGCTGGGTTCCGTGGTTCCTCGAGGCCATGGACGAGGCCTACCTCAAGCACCACATGTGGGTCCGGCCCAAGCTGGAGATGATGCCAAGCGACTACTTCCGTCGTCAGGGATTCTCCAGTTTCCAGGAGGACAAAGCCGGGCTCGACTTAGCTCGCGAGCACAACCTTGTCGACAACTTCCTGTGGGCCAACGACTTCCCCCATCACGAGGGATCGTGGCCCTATTC
>CALHBU010000394.1 GCA_937930655.1 uncultured Acidimicrobiales bacterium
GCCTTGGGAGTGGGCGATACGCCCGAATCCGGTGGGTGAGAGCGCCAGCGGCATCGGTACTGGCTTGCCCAGAAGCGTGGTCGACATGTCGACGGTGCTGACATCGTTGAGCACCCGTGGGTGGAACTCGAGATCGCCGAAAGCCGAGACGTTTCGATCCAGCGAGCGTTCATCCTCGGCGCCTCCATCGATGTAGTCAAAGACACCACCGGGTAGCCGTCGCTTGGCGATCGCTCGAAGATCGTTGACGTCGGCCGCTTTGCTTAGTCGGCGCTTAACCGGGTCGAGCTCCAGCTCGCGAAACTGAACAACTGATCGGAACGTCTCGAGCATGCCCATGTGGGGATCGTACTAAAGCCCACCTCCGTGGCCCGAACGGAGCGGGCTATCCAGAGCTAGAGATGCTGGGCGAAGAACTCGAGGGTGCGAGCCCACGCCTGCTTGGCCGAGGCGTCGTCGTAGTCGGCCCGCTGGTCGCAATGGAAGCCGTGGTTGGCGTTGTAGGTATGGACGGTGACGTCGGGATGGGCGGCGATGACCTCGTTCACGTTGTCCATGGGGATGTGGGCGTCGAGCTCACCGAAGTGCAGCATTGTCGGCACGCTCGGCTTCTCATCGATCATGCTGTGGATTCCGCCTCCGTAGTAGCCAACGGCTGCCTGCACGTCACCTTTGGCAGCGGTGAGCCAGGTAGTGGTTCCGCCCCAGCAGAAGCCGGTGATGCCAACGCTGGTGGCCCCCTGGGCCCGAACGTGAGCGATGGCGGCCGCAACGTCGGCCATGGTGTCGTCCCAGTTCAGCTTGCCGGCAAAGCCGATGCCGGTGCCGAAGTCGTCGCCCTCGTAGCCCAGCTCGACACCGGACTCGACCCGATCGAAGAAGGCGGGGGCGATGGCCCGGTAGCCCGCCTCGGCGGCGCGGTCGGTGACAGACCGGATGTGAGAGTTGACTCCAAAGATCTCCTGCACCACCACGATCGCCTTGTCGCCGTCGCCGGCCTCGTAGGCGTCAAAAGTGTGTCCGTCAGCTGCAGTGAGTTGTGCCATGTTCGGCAGTCTCACTCACCAGTCGACTTCGTGGCAACCGACATGGTCCTCCGGTTCGATCTGAAGGGTGGCGTGGGCGATTCCGTACTCCTCAACCAGTACCGACCGAGCCTGGTCGAGCACCTGGTGATGGTCGGCATCGTTGTTGGTCATGAGGTGGGCTGAGGCCGCATCCATGCCCGAGGTCAGCGTCCATACGTGGAGGTCATGGACATCGAGAACTTCGGGCAGGCCCTCGAGATCGTCGGACAATTGTTCGAGGTCGACCCCGTGCGGTGCGGCCTGCAGCAGGATCCGGACCGCCTGGCGGCCAAGACGGTATGTCCGGGGCAGGATCCAGAGTCCGATCAGGGCGGCGATGACCGGGTCGGCCCATGTCCACCCCAGTAGTTCGAGCATCAGAGCGGCCACGATCACCCCGACCGAGCCGACGGCATCGGCCAAGACTTCGAGGTACGCACCTTCGAGGTTGATCGATTCCTTGGAGCCTTCTCGTAGGAGGAGGAAGGCCACCATGTTTACCGCCAGGCCAGCTACGGCCACTGCCAGCATCGGCCAGCCAAGCACTTCGGGCTTGTCGAAGAATCGTCGGACGGCCTCGATGAGTACATAGATGGCCACGGCGAAGAGAAGCAGGGCGTTGACGAAGGCGGCCAGAATCTCCAGTCGGTACAGACCGAACGTGTGGCTTCCCTGCTGATCGGAGCCCTTGGCCGCATGGCGAGCCGAAACCCGGATAGCAGCCAGCGCCATTCCAAGACCGAGCACGTCGGTGAACATATGACCGGCGTCGGAGAGCAGTGACAGGCTGTTGGTCCAGAAGCCGGCGACGGCCTCGATCACGAAGAAGATGCCGATGAGCACGAACGCGATGGTGAGCGGCCGCTGATATTTCACTCCGGCCCGGAGCATGCCGGCGCCATGGTTGTGACCGTCGTGCGAAGAACTATGAGAAGCGCCGTGCGAATGTTCGTTCTCACTCATTCTCAATAGAATACACGGCGAAACGCTTTAGCCGAGCAGGGTCTCCAAGAAGCGGTCGTTTTCCTCAGCCGTTCCAATGGTGACGCGAATGCCCTCGCCAGTGAATGGGCGTGTGACAACACCACTCTTCTCCAGCTCCAGGTAGACCTCGTCGGCCCGAGCGCCGAGCGGCAGATACACGAAGTTGGCCTGCGGACTTGGCACCGACCAGCCAGCATCGGCCAATGCGGTAGCCACCCTGCCTCGTTCGCCCTTGATGAACTCGACCCGCTCCATCACCTGGTCGTGAGCATCGATCGAGGCAATGGCCGCAGTTTGAGCCAGGCCATTCACTGCGAACGGGAACAGTGTCTTGTCGATGGACTCGATGACCTCGGGGTGGCCAATGCCGTAGCCCACCCGCAGGGCGGCCAGCCCCTGGGCCTTGGAGAATGTTCGGAGCACCAGAAGGTTCGGGTGGTCGCCGATGAGATCGGGGATCGGGTTTCCAAGGTCATCGGACATGAACTCCCGATAGGCCTCGTCGAGCACCACAATGGTGTCGGGGCTGACTGTTTCCAGCAACGTTTTGATCTCGGCCATCGATACGGCCGTGCCGGTCGGATTGTTGGGATTAGAAAGCAGGATGATCTTGGTTTTCTCGGTGGCCGCGGCGGCGACAGCCTCCAGATCGAACGTCTCGTCCTTGAGTGGAACGGCCACTTCGACGCCATCGACCAGTTTGGTGAAGACCGGGTAGACCTCGAACGAGCGCCATGGATAGAGCACCTCGTCACCAGGGTCGACGTAGGTCAGCAGTAGTTGCTGGAGAATGCCGACTGAACCACAGCCCACCGTCACCTGATCGACGGCCACGCTCATCCAGTCGGCCAAACGCTCCCTCACGGCGGTTGCCCGATGATCGGCGTAGCGATTGGTGCCGGCTGCAGCATCGCTGACTACCTCGACCACCGAGGGCACGGGGCCCCATGGCGTTTCGTTCGATGCCAGTTTGATGGCCTCGACAATGCCGTGTTCTTCCTCGGCTTGGGCTGCATCCTTGCCGGGCCGATAGGCCGGCATTGAATCAACGGCTGCTCTTGGTCGTCCGATCACGTCGCAACCCTAGGCGGGCTGTCTGGCAGACTGCATGTATGACAGATGCAGATCCCGTCATCATCGAGGTCGCCGTCAACGGAGTGACCAAACCGTCGAGGAATCCCAGCGTCCCCATCACTCCGGTCGAGATCGCAGCCGAGGCGCTCGCTTGCATGGATGCCGGCGCGGCCATCGTTCACCAACACGACGCCGACGGTGGAGTGAGCGGCGCCCGGACGGCGGAGCAGTCGCTCGACACCTACCAGCGGGTGTTGGCTGAACGACCCGACGCCCTCCTCTACCCCACCGCCACCTTCTGCGACCCGATCGAGGAGCGATGGGGCGCCCACGCTCCCCTGGCGGAAGCCAAGGTGTTGCGGATGGCCTATGCCGACCCTGGCTCTCTCAATCTTGGCCATATCGGTGGAGAGGCCAATCGGGCACCGTCGCCGTTTGTCTACGACAACTCACACGCCGATTTCGCCTACATGATGGAGGGTTGCCAGCGCATGGCACTGGGCCCCAGCATCGCCATCTTCGAGCCCGGCTTCCTTCGGG